>NZ_JBHVWC010000014.1:66244-161727 GCF_042882445.1 Kitasatospora sp. NPDC058218
GACCTCGACCGCATTGGAGCGCCAGGCCCGGGTCGAACGGACTCTCCCTACTGAAAGTAGGACGTGCTCCGGTAGCACCACTGACGCCTGACGAGGAATCATCTCCCTCGCGACAGGAGAAAGACTAGCAGGTCAGAAGCCCTGCTCCGAACCGGCTCCACCCACCCGACACCCCGGAGAAACGGCGGGGCCGGGAAGGCGGACAGACCGGGAAAGCAGAAGAGGCCCGGTGCCTGGAAAGGCACCGGACCTCGACCGCATTGGAGCGCCAGGCCCGGGTCGAACGGACTCTCCCTACTGAAAGTAGGACGTGCTCCGGTAGCACCACTGACGCCTGACGAGAGATCATCTCCCTCGCGACAGGAAGTACAGTACCAGCTCGGAGACACCTGCCCGAACCCGAGGAGAACCCCGGATGACCGGTCCGCGCCCCGCCCCGCCCGAGGCGGTCGAGTACACCCCCGGCCACCTGATGGACGTCCACCGCCCGGTGGGCGCCGACGGGCCGGCGCCCGTCGTCCTGCTCTGGCACGGGCGGGGCTCCGACGAACGGGACGTGCTGGTGCCGCTCGCGCAGGAGGCGGCGGAGCTGGGACTGCTGGTGCTCGTCCCCGACTGGCGGTCGGACCAGGAGGACGGCGGTCGCGCCCGTCTGCTGGCGTCCTTCGAGTACGCCCGCCGGAAGGCACCCGCGTTCGGCGGCGATCCGACCCGGTTCGTGCTGGCGGGCTGGTCGCTGGGCGGCCGGGAGGCCGTCGCGCTGGCCACCCACCCGGACACCCCCGAGGAGGTCCGCCCGACGGCGACCGTCGGGATCGCCTCCGCCTACGGCCGGCCCGCCGTGACCACGGGCGACACCCCGCTGACGCACCTCGCCGAGCGGCCCTCCCCCGTCCCGGTCTGGCTGGTGCACGGCACCGTCGACGACCTGGTGCCGGCGTCGGCGACCCGGGAGTTGCACACCGCGCTGGTGGAGCAGGGCTCACCGGTACGCCTCCTGGAGCCGGAGACCGACCACGCCGGTGTGGTGCTGACCGAGTACGACCCCGCCGTCGAGCGCTGCCGCCCCGCCCGGGCCGAGCACGCGGTGCGCGCCGGCCGGGCGACGGCACGGGTGCTGGCCGAGGCGGCCGCGGCGAGCCCGGACGATCGCGCCGCAACGCCGGCGCGCCGGCCGGCGCCCGCTCCGTAGCGGCGCCCCGGACCGGCGGCGCCGGTTGCCGCCTCCTCAGGCCGCCCGGTGCCGGCGGGCGCGGGCGCGCGAGGTCGGCAGGACGTGGCGCGGGAGGCTGCCGGGGAGGGAGAACAGCAGGGCGGCGAGGGCGAGGAGCAGGAAGTGGGCGGCCTCGGCGCCGAAGCCGGACCAGCCGAGGACGCCGTGGCGGTGCTCGACGAAACCGTTGTGGAAGAGCCGGCCGGACAGGGCGATCAGCGGAGCGGCCGCCGGCCGGGAGTACCGCCCGAGGGCGGCGCAGACGGTGGCGAAGGCGGCCAGGGCGAGCCAGGTGGGGCGCAGTTCGCCGAGGACGGCGAGGACGGGGAGCAGCGCGCCGCAGGCGAGCAGGGCGACCGCTCCGGACATGGCCGGCGACAGGCGGCCGGGGCGGGTCGGCGTCATCCGGTCACCTCCCGACGGTGAGCGGCCGCACGCGGACGTGGTGGTGGCGTTCGAGCGCTTCGAGTTCGCGCTGGAGCGGCGGCCTGGGCACCGCCAGGACGGGACAGGTGGCGTGCCGGATGCAGTACCCCGTCACGGACGGGCGCAGGGCGCGGGCGAGGGCGCCACGGCCGCCGGCCCCGAGGACGAGCAGGTCGTCGGCGCGGTCGGCGGATCGGACCAGCGCCTGGCCGGTCTCGCCGCGGACGGCCTGGCAGCGCAGCCGCACACCGGCCGGGCCGCCGCCGAAGGCGTCGTCCAGGGCCTGCCGCAACCGGGCGGTGGCCGCGTCCCGGCAGGCGGTGAACAGGGGCGGGCAGGGGGAGCGGCGGTAGCCGAACTCGCCGCCGGCCGGCGTCCAGCAGAGCACCGCGAGGACTTCGGCGTCGGTGCGGCGGGCCTCGGCGACGGCCCGGTGCAGGGCGGCGAGGCTGCCGAGCGAGCCGCTGACCCCGACCACGACGCGGCCCCGGCCGTCCGGTCCGCCGAGCGGGTCGGCCGTGCGTCCGTCGCCCGGTTCGTCCGTCGGTTCCTCCGCGTGGATACCGGCGCCGTTGTCCGCCATGGCCCTGCCCGTCCTTCCGGCTCGTGCTGATGCACTGTCGGATTCAGCAAAGCGGGGCGGCGGGGGAAGGGGCCGTTCGTTGACGGGGCCCTGACGCGCGGGGGGCGGATCCGTACGCCGTCCTGACGGTGCTCCCGGCGGCCCGGTGGCCGGAGCGGGGAGAACGCGGCCGTGGCGGCCCGGGTCGGGTACCCGGGTCAGGCGCCCGGGCCGTCCGTCTCCCAGAGGTCGGCGAACATCTTGTCCAGGTGCTCCTCGCCGGCCGGTGGGACCGGCAGCGGGTGGGTGGCCCGGGTGCGGAAGCCGTCGAGCAGCAGGGCCAGGTAGCGGCGCCAGAGGTCGGCGCGCAGCTCGGTGGTGGCGGGCAGGGCCCGGCAGAGCGGGCCGAGCATGAAGAGCAGGTCCATGGTGACGACATCGGGGCGCATGGTGCCCTGCTCCTGCGCCCGGGCGACCAGCACGCCGACCGTCGCCGCGTTCCGCCGGCTGATCCCGATCATCGCGGGGGTGGCGGGGATGGCCTGGGTGACCAGGTCGTTGATGCCCCGGTCGGCGGCGACCAGTTCGAAGATCCGCCCGAAGTAGCGCTCGATCGCGCCCCAGGCGTCCTCGGCGGCCAGCGCCTCCTCCCCCGCGTCGGCGATCAGCGCGGCGGCGTCGGCGAAGACCTCGCCGATCAGCGCCTCACGGGTCGGGAAGTGCCGGTACAGCGTCGCGTTGCCGACCCCGGCCTCCTTGGCGATCTGGTCCAGCGGGACGTCCAGGCCGTGCCGGGAGAACATGTCGCGGGCGGCGGACAGCAGCAGGTCACGGTTGCGCTGCGCGTCGCGCCGCAGCCGGCCGGGGGTGCTCGCGCTGCTCGATGCCATGGGAGGACCCTAGCAACCGGGGGCGCCCCGGCCGGCCCTGTTCGGACCGCTCTGCAAGGGCTCCGGCGGGGCGTGATCTGCCGGGACGCCGGGGGCCGGCGGCGTCGACGGGCGACCGGGCCCGCGGGGCGGCGAACCGGTGTCCGCGGGCCCAGCGGACCACGGCCGCTGGAAGAACATCGGGCGACTCCGCCCGGCGGCACCCCCCGCCACCTGCGTGCGCCCGGACCTCCCAGCTGCCTGGGATCTTCCGGTGGACGGCCGGGTGACCCGACGATCACCGTGCCCCGCCCGCCCACCGACCGGGAGACCGCGCCATGCCCCGCCTCGCCACTCGCCCGACCCCCCGACCGACCGCCAGAGCCGTCCCGGCCCTCGCGCTGGCCGCCGCACTCGGCCTCGCCGGCACCACCCCCGCGCTCGCCGACCCGCCCGCCCCCGCCGCGACCGACCTCGTCGGCGTCGGCGCGCAGGGCACGGAGTCGCTGTTCAACCAGTTCTCCACCGACTACAACGCCTCGTTGGCCGCCGCCGGCGACACCACCTCGCCCCGGCTGTACAGCTGGGACTCCACCGGGACGACGCCGATCACCACCAAGTCCGGGGCCACCGCGATCGCCCGTCCGTTCAACAGCGACACCGGCATCGTCGCGCTGAACGCCAACTCCGCCGCCACCCTGGACTTCTCCCGCAGCACCCGGCCCCCCGGAGTCGGTGACCCCGCCGACACCCTGTTCGTCCTCCTGGCGAAGGACGCCGTGACCTGGGCCGCGCCGGCCGGCGGCAACGCCCCGGCGGGGCTCAGCACCGCCCAGCTGCGCGCCATCTACCGCTGCACCGTCACCAACTGGCGTCAGCTCGACCCCGCGCTGCCGGACGCCACGATCCGGCCGGTCCTGGCCGGCCGTCTGACGGTGAGTCCGTTCGGCGTGAGCGGACCGATGGCGGACACCAGCTCCACCCTCCTCACCCAGGTGAGCTCGCCGGGGACGACGGACGCCCTGGTCGCCGGTCCGTGCGTCAGCGTCGTCGAGCGCGAGAACCAGGGCACGGACGCCGTCCTGCACGACCCCAACGCGCTCGTCCCCTACTCGGTCGGCCGCTACCTCGGCCAGACGTACGGCGGGCACGGCCGCCCCGGCGACGATCCGGGCCCGCTCGTCCCGCGCGCGATCGACGGGACGCAGCCGGTGGACCAGCTCAACCACCGGATCAGCGCGTCGTTCGGCGCGTCGAACTACGCACGCGCCCTGTTCACCGCCGTGCGCCAGGCCGAGTGGAGCGCCACCGACGCCCACGGCGTCGCGCTGCGCGCCGTCTTCGGGCCCAACGGCTGGATCTGCCGCGCCGGCGCGGCCGACATCCGCAGCCACGGCTTCCTTCCGATGCCCGGCGCCGCCTGCGGGCAGACCGTCCACAGCTGACCCCCGCCCGGCCCCCGGGCGCCGTGCGCACCCGGGGGCCGGTTGCCGGTCAGCGCGCACGCGGCCGGCGCAGCCAGACCGCCCAGGTCAGCGCCGAGCAGCACAGGTAGGCCGCGAGGAAGCCCAGGTACGCCGCGTCGCCGTTGTGGGTGGCGAGGAAGGACTGCCGGAAGGCCAGGTTGACCAGCACCCCGCCGAACGCCCCCACCGCTCCGGCGAGTCCGATCAGCGCGGCCGCCCGGCGGCGCGAGTCGGCCTCGGCCGTCCGCGGTTCGGCCCCCGCCGCGACCTCCGCCCGGGCCCGGGCCTGATAGTGCGCCGGGATCATCTTGTACGTCGAGCCGTTGCCGAGGCCGCTCAGCACGAAGAGCGCGATGAAGCCGGCCAGGAAGAGCGGCAGCGAGCCGGCCCGGGAGGCGGCCAGCACGACGGCCGTACCGGCGCCCATCGCCACGAAGGTCGCCAGCGTGACCCGCGCGCCGCCCCAGCGGTCGGCCAGCCGGCCGCCCACCGGCCGCAGCAGCGAGCCCAGCAGCGGCCCGAGGAAGGTCAGCGCGGCGGCCTTGACCGGGGTGTCGAAGCGGTCGTGGAACTGCACCTGGAGCACCTGTCCGAAGGCGAAGCCGAAGCCGATGAACGACCCGAAGGTACCGATGTACAGGGTGGAGACCGCCCAGCCGTACGGGTCGCGGGCGACCTCGCGCAGCGCCCGGCCCTCGCCGCGCGGCGGGGCGGCCAGGTTGTCCATCCGCCACCAGGCCCCGGCCGCCGCCAGCACGATCAGCGGCAGGTAGAGCAGCGGCAGCAGCCGGGGGTGGGTCGCGCCCGCCGTCGCGAGCACCAGCAGGCCGAGCAGTTGCACCGCCGGGACGCCCAGGTTGCCGCCGCCGGCGTTGATGCCCAGCGCCCAGCCCTTGAGGCGGTGCGGGTAGAAGGCGTTGATGTTGGCCATCGAGGAGGCGAAGTTGCCGCCGCCGACGCCGGCGACGCACGCGACCGCCAGCAGCGTGCCGTAGGGGACGCCCGGGGTCAGCACCAGCGCCGCGAGCGCGGTGGGGACGAGCAGCAGCAACGCGCTGGCCACCGTCCAGTTCCGGCCGCCGAACCGCGCCACCGCGAAGGTGTACGGCAGGCGCAGCACCGCGCCGAGCGCGGTCGGCAGGGCGGTCAGGGTGAACTTGCCGGCCGTGTCGATGTGGTACTCGGGCCCGAGGAAGAGCACGAGCACCGACCAGAGGCTCCAGACCGAGAAGCCGATGTGCTCGGAGAGCACCGAGAAGACCAGGTTGCGCCGGGCGATCCGGGCGCCGGTCCGGTCCCAGAACGCGGTGTCCTCCGGGTCCCATCCGGTGAGCGCGGCCGGCGCGGTTCTGCCACCGGGGGGTCCGGTCTCGACGACGGCGCTCATGCCGTGTCCTCCTTCACGGTGGCGCCGGCGGTGACGCGGGCGGGGGCACGGGTGGCGGTGGCGCGGGCCGCGACGGGAGTCGGCTTCGCCGCGCCGCGGACCGGCCAGAGCCTGAGGACGGCGGGGCTGCCGTCGGGGGCGGTCTCCTCGTCGAGGCAACGGCCGTCGGTCAGGTCGAAGACCTGCTTGTACATCGGCGACGCCAGGGTGGGCCGGTCGCCGCGGCTGCCGAGCAGGCCGCGGGAGAGCACCTGGGCGCCGCTGAACGGGTCCCGGTTGTCGACGGCGTGCAGGGCGCCGGCGCGGTCCCGGAAGACGGCCACCTGCTCGCCGTCGAGCAGCACGGCCACTCCGCGCCCGGGCTGCAGGTCGTCGAGGGTGCAGACGGGTCGCCAGCGGGTGCCGTCGTGGATTTCCACGGTCACGGGGTGAGCACCTCCAGTCGGGGCCCGGCCACCAGGACCGGGGCGGGGGTGGTGAGGACGCGCCCGTCCTCGCCGGGGCGGGCGGGCCGGATCTGGCCGCGTTCGGGGACGAAGGTGATCGCCGGGTCGGGCGTGCCGGGGGCGTTGACGAAGGAGGAGAACCGCCGCAGCCGTTCGGGATCGGCCAGGGTGGCCGCCCATTCGTCCTGGTAGCCGTCGATGTGACGGATCATCAATTCGTCGAGTTCGGCGGCGATGCCGAGCGCGTCCTCGACCACCACCGCGCGCAGGTGGTCCAGGCCGCCCTCCAGACGGTCCAGCCAGACCGAGGTGCGCTCCAGGCGGTCGGCGGTGCGGATGTAGAACATCAGATAGCGGTCGATGGTGCGGATCAGCGTCTCGCGGTCCAGATCGGCCGCCAACAGGTCGGCGTGACGGGGCGTCATGCCGCCGTTGCCGCCGACGTAGAGGTTCCAGCCGGCCGAGGTGGCGATCACGCCGAAGTCCTTGCTCTGCGCCTCGGCACACTCGCGCGCACAGCCGGAGACCGCCGACTTGAGCTTGTGCGGGGAGCGCAGGCCCCGGTAACGCAGTTCGAGCTCGATCGCGAGGGCGACGGAGTCCTGCACGCCGTAGCGGCACCAGGTCTCGCCGACACAGGACTTCACGGTGCGCAGCGCCTTGCCGTAGGCGTGTCCGGACTCGAAGCCGGCGTCCACCAATCGGGCCCAGATGCCGGGGAGTTGATCCACGGTGGCGCCGAGGAGGTCGATCCGCTGACCGCCGGTGATCTTGGTGTAGAGGCCGTAGTCGCGGGCGATCTCGCCGATCGTGATCAGCCCCTCGGGGGTGATCTCACCACCGGGCACCCGCGGCACCACCGAATAGGAGCCGTTGCGCTGGAGGTTGGCGAGGAAGTGGTCGTTGGAGTCCTGCAGCGCGGCCTGCTCGCCGTCCAGGATGTGGCCGCCGCCGAGACTGGCCAGCACGGAGGCGACGGTCGGCTTGCACACCTCGCAGCCCTCGCCGCGCCCGTACCGGTCCAGGAGTTCGGAGAAGCCGGTGATGCCGGTGACCCGGACGATCTCGTACAACTCCGCTCGGGTCTGCGGGAAGTGCTCGCACAGGCCGGTCCGGGTGGCCACGCCGGTCGCCGCCAGCTCCTCGGTCACGACGGTGGCGAGCTGCTTGAGGCAGCTGCCGCAGCCGGTGCCGGCCCGGGTGCACTTCTTGACGGCGCCGACGCTGTCGCAGCCCTGCTCGTGGACGGCGGCGCGGACGGTGCCCTGGGTGACGTTGTGGCAGGAGCAGAGCACCGCCTCGTCGGGCAGCGCGACCGGGCCGGCGGCGCCCGACCCGGCGGGCAGCACCAGCTGTTCGGGCGGGACGGTCAGCGGCCGGCCGGCCGCGGCGAGCGGGCGCAGCGCGCCGTAGGCGCCGGTGTCGCCGACCAGGACGCCGCCCAGCAGTGCGCCGTCGGCGCCGATCACCAGCTTGCGGTAGACGCCGAGCCGGCTGTCGCTGTACAGCACGTCGAGGGCGCCCTCCGCGGCGCCGTGCGGATCGCCGAAGCTGGCCACGTCCACGCCGAGCAGCTTGAGCTTGGTGGAGGTGTCGGCGCCGGCGAAGCCGTCGCCGGGGCGGCCGGCCAGTTCGCGGGCGGCGGTCTCGGCCATCTGGTACCCGGGGGCGACCAGGCCGTAGACCCGGCCGTCGGCCGCCTGGGCGCACTCGCCGATGGCCAGGACGGCCGGGTCGGCGGTGCGGCAGCGCTCGTCGACCACGATGCCACCACGGACCCCGACCGGCAGGCCGCAGTCGCGGGCGAGCGCGTCGCGCGGGCGGATGCCGGCGGAGAACACCACCAGGTCGGCGGCGAGTTCGCGGCCGTCGGAGAGGGTCAGCGCCCTGACCCGGCCCGTGGGCCCGGTCTCCACGGCGTCGGCGGCGGCGCTGGTGTGCACGGTCACGCCGAGGTCCTCGATCTTGCGGCGGAGCACGGCCCCGCCGCCCTCGTCGACCTGGACGGCCATCAGTCGGGGCGCGAACTCGACCACGTGGGTGCTCAGGCCCGTCGCGCGCAGCGCGCCGGCGGCCTCCAGGCCGAGCAGGCCGCCGCCGACCACCACGCCGGTCGTCGCCGGGGCGGCGTCGGCGCGGATCGCGTCCAGGTCCTCGATGGTCCGGTAGACGTGGCAGCCGGCGGCGTCGTGGCCGGGGACGGGCGGCACGAAGGGGGCGGAGCCGGTGGCCAGCACCAGGGCGTCGTAGCGCACCTGCCGCCCGGCCCGGGTGGTGACCGTGCGGGCGGCGCGGTCGACGGCGGTGACCGGGTCGCCGAGACGCAGGTCGATGCCGTGCTCGGCGAGGAAGCCGGGCGGGCAGAGCGCGAGGTCCTCGGGTGTGCGGCCGTCGAACAGCGAGCTGAGGTGGACGCGGTCGTAGGCGGGGCGCGGCTCCTCGGCCAGGACGGTGACCCTCCAGCGCCCGGCGCCGGGCTGCTCGGTGAAGGCCTCCAGGAAGCGCTGGCCGACCATGCCGTGGCCGACCAGGACGAGGTCCCGTGGTGGGTCGGGCGGGTGCGACGTCATCGCGGTACTCCTCGGGTCGTACGGGGGTGCGGATGCGGGTTGCCGCGGGACGCGTCTCCGCGGCGGGGGAGGCTCAGGCGTGCCGGTGCGGCGGGGGTCCGGTGGGCGGGCCGTCGCGAGCCGTCGTCCTGGCCACGAATCTGACCGGTGGTCGTTTCGCCACCGGGTCCCCCGTGTTGCACGCGCGGTACGCCTCGCTCACACCGCTCCGGGTGCGGGGTGCGCGGCAGGACATCAGCCGTAACCGGCGGGTCGGTTTCGCTAACGCCCGGGTGACGGGCGGGCAACCCCGCCGTAACGCGGAGAACGCACCCTTGCGCCCATGGCAACCACCCCCACCCCCACCGGCCCGCGTCCCGGCGCGCCCCCCGGCCCACTGACCGGCTTCACGATCGGGGTGACCGCGGCCCGCCGCCGCGACGAACTGGTCGCCCTGCTCAGCCGACGCGGCGCCCAGGTGGTCGAGGCCCCCGTGCTGCGGATCACGCCGCTGCCCGACGACCTGGCCCTGCGCCGGGCCACCGAGCGCTGCCTCGCCGCCCCGCTGGACTACGTGGTCGCCACCACCGGCGTCGGCTGGCGCGGCTGGATGAGCGCCGCCGAGGGGTGGGGGCGGGGCACCGCCCTGGCCGACGCCTGCCGGGACGCCGTGGTGCTCAGCCGCGGCCCCAAGGCGACCGGCGCCGTCCGGGCGAGCGGTCTCGACGAGGGCTTCTCCCCCGGCTCCGAGGCCACCGACGAGTTGCTCACCTGGCTGCTCGCACGCCCGTTGGCCGGCCGACGGATCGCCGTCCAGGAGCACGGCGTCCGGCTGGACGCCTTCGCGGCCGCACTGCGCGAGCGCGGCGCCGAGGTGATCTCCGTCCCGGTCTACCGCTGGGAGGCACCGGACGACCCGGCCCCGGTGCGGCGGCTGGTCGAGCTGACCGTCCGGCGCCAGGTCCACGCGCTCACCTTCACCAGCGCCCCGGCGGTCACCGCCTTCGTGGAGACGGCCACCGCCGAAGGCCTGCGGGAGCCGCTGCTGGACGCCCTGCGCGGCGACGTGCTGCCGGTCTGCGTCGGCGCGCTCTGCGCCCGGCCGTTCGCCGAGCTCGACCTGCCCGTCCTGTTCCCCGAACGCGGCCGGCTGGGCGCCCTGGTCCGCTTCCTCGGGGAGACGCTGCCCGGCCGCGGTCGGCGCGAACTCTCCCTCGCCGGAAGGCTGGTGACCCTCCAGGGCAACGCCGTACTGGTCGACGGAGAGAGCCACTGGCTGAGCCCGCGCGGCGCCGCCGTCCTGCGGGCGCTCGCCGAGCGGCCGGGCCGGGTGCTCAGCCGCGCCGAACTGCTGCGCACCGTCTGGGTGGACGCGGTGGCGGACGAGCACGCGGTCGAGGCGGCGATCGGCCGGCTGCGGGCCGCGCTCGGGCCGCACGGCGGGCTGATCCGGACGGTCCCGAAGCGCGGCTACCGCCTGGCGGCGGGCTGATGCCCCGGGAGGCCCCGAGGGGCGCAGTGGCGCAGCCGAGCGGCGCGGGCTCGCGGGACCGGTGGACGGCGGCCGGCCGGCGGCGCGGGCCCGCCGCGTGGCCGGCGCAGCCCGGCGGCCGCCCGGTGCTGCTGGCCGTCGCGCACGGCAGCCGGAACCCGGCCGGGGCCGCCGCGACCAGGGCGCTGCTGGCGCGCGTCCGCGCACTGCGGCCCGAACTCGACGTCCGCTGCTGCTTCCTGGACCTCGCCGCGCCCGCCCTCCCCGCGGCACTGGACACCTTGTCCGCAGGCGAGCCGGCCGTTCTCGTGCCGCTGCTGCTCGGCACCGGCTACCACCTGCGGGTGGACATCCCCGGCGCCCTCGCCGCCGCCGGGCTGCCGCACCTGCGACTCGCCCCCGCCCTCGGCCCGAGCCGGCTGCTGGCCACCGCCCTCGCGGACCGGCTCGCCGAGAGCGGCCGGCCGGCCGGCGCGGGCCCGGTGGTCCTCGCCGCGGCCGGCTCCTCCGACCCGGCGGCCGTGGCGGACACCGTTCGCGCCGCCCGGCTGCTGCACCGGCGGCTCGGGGACGGACGGCCGGTCGTCCCCGCCTACCTCTCGGCGGCCCGGCCGACCCCGCGCGAGGCGGTCGAGGCCCTGCACGCGGCCGGCCACCGCCGGGTCGCGGTCGCCACGTACCTGCTCGGTCCCGGGTTCTTCGCCGACCGGGCCGCCGACACCGGCGCCCGCTGGACCGGCGCCCCGCTCGGCGCGCACGACGCACTGGCCCGCCTGGTCGCCGAGCGCTACGACCTGGCCCGTGTCGGCGGCACCGACCGTGCGGACCCCCCGGCTCCGCGCCGGCGGGAGGAGGCCGCCGCCCGCTGAAGCAGCCGCCGGCAGCGGTCCCGCTCAGGCCGGTCGGCGAGACGGTCGGTGCCGTCCGGACCGACCGGCACCGACACAGGTCCCGTGTTCGAACAGCACCCGGGACTCGGCCGGGTGGGTGATGAGCCGGCGCCAGGTGTCGACGAGCGTTTCGGTCTCCACGGCGGCCGTCATGCCCAAGGCCCACCCGGACCGCGACGGCGTGCCGGCCCCGGAACTGTCGACCCGATCACACCCGCACGTCGGTCCGGGACGGGCGAGCGGCCGCTGCGTAGGGTGGATCTTGTCGATGTGGGCGGGTCGGGCGACAGGGGTGGGTCTTGGGTACCGGAAGTGCGCTGACGGCACGTCAACTCATCGGTCTGCTGGTGGATCCGGGCACCTTCCGGAGCTGGGACGAGCCGCTCGGGCCGCAGCCGGACGACGCCGGCTACCGGGCCGCGCTGATCCGGGCGCGCGAACGCACCGGGGTGGACGAGGCGGTGGTCACCGGGGTCGGGCTGCTCGCCGGACGGGAGGTGGCCCTGGTCGCGTCCGAGTTCGGCTTCCTCGGCGGGTCGATCGGCGTGGCCACGGCCGAACGGATCACCCGGGCCGTGGAACGGGCGACGGCCGAGCACCTGCCGCTGGTCGCCCTGCCCGTCTCGGGCGGGACGCGGATGCAGGAGGGCTCGGCGGCCTTCCTCTGCATGCTGCGCATCACCGCCGCCGTCCAGGCGCACCGCGCGGCCGGTCTCCCGTACCTCTGCTATCTGCGCAACCCCACCATGGGCGGGGTGTTCGCGTCCTGGGGGACGCTGGGGCAGCTGGTGTTCGCCGAGCCGCGGGCCCGGCTCGGCTTCCTCGGGCCGCGGGTGTACCAGGAGTTGCGGGGCGTGGAGCTGCCCGCGGACGTGCAGCTCGCCGAGACCCTGGCCGGGCGCGGCCTGGTGGACGCCGTGGTGGCGCCGGAGGAGCTGCGGGAGGTGCTGCGACGGTCGCTGGCCGTGCTGGCCCCGACCGGAGCGCCCGGCGCCCCGACCGGGTCCGCGGCCGAATCCGCGTACGCGTACGTGGCCGGGACCGGGACCGGGCCGGGTTCCGCGCCCGCCGAACGGCCGGACGCCTGGGACTCGGTGCGGCGCACCCGCCGCCCCGACCGGCCGGGAACCCGCGAGTTGCTGCGCCGGACCGCCGAGGAGCTGGTACTGCTGGACGCGCCCGGCGGCCGGGACGGCGCACTGGTACGGGCCCTCGCGGTGCTGCACGGGCAGCCCGCACTCGTCGTCGGCCAGCAGCGGCAGGGGCCGGACCACGAGCGGCCGTTCACCGCCGCCGACCTGCGTGCCGTGCGCCGCAGCGCCCGGCTGGCCGAGCAACTCGGCCTGCCGCTGGTCACCGTGGTCGACACGGCCGGCGCCGAGCTGTCCGCGGCGGCCGAACTGGACGGCATCGCCGTCGAGATCGCGCACTGCCTGACCACCCTGCTCGCCCTGCGCACGCCGGTGCTGGCGGTGCTGCTCGGTCAGGGCTCGGGCGGCGGCGCACTCGCCCTGCTGCCCGCCGACCGGGTACTCGCCGCCGGCCATGCCTGGCTGGCGCCGCTGCCGCCCGAGGGCGCCTCCGCGATCGTCCACCGGGACGGCGCGCACGCCGCCGAACTCGCCCGCTCGCAGGGCATCGGCGCCGACGACCTGGCGGCCGTCGGCCTGGTCGACGCCGTGGTACCGGAGCTGCCGGACGCCGCCGACGAGCCGGCCGCGTTCTGCGACCGGCTCGGGCGGGCGGTCGGCGCGGCACTCGGCGCACTCGCCGGGGTGCCGGAGGCCGAACGGCTCACCGCCCGCGCCCGGCGCCACCGCCGCCTCGGGGACGCGCTCACCGCTCCGGGTGCCTCCGCCTAGGACATACGCCGCAGGCCGGCCCTCACTTCAGGAAGCCGACGTAGTCACCGCCCTTCATCTTCACGCCGTTGCGGTCGAAGACCTGCCACGACTTCGCCGTCTTGCCCTCCGGCCGGGCCACCGCGATCCAGCGGATCGGGGAGTCCCCCACGGTGACCTGCGGCGGCTCGTAGGTCGTACCGTCCGTCCAGGTCACCGTCACCCGGCCCATGTTGGGATCGAGACGGGCCATCACCACGTCGAGCGGGGCCACGGTGTCGTCCTTGCCCCGGTGACCGACCAGGCCCCCGCTGAGCGAGCCCACCGTGTCGACGGGCTCCGCGGGCGCGGACGGCGCCCGGACGCTGCCCTGGGAGTCATGGCCGAGGCGCACCCCGTCCACCGTGAAGTACGTGTTGGTGACGTCCTCCTGGGGCTGCCAGTACTGCTGGACGAACGCCTCCGTCGGGGCTGTGAGCTCCGGGTCCGCGGCGTGCCGCTCCTGCCAGACGGCCTGGGCCTGCTGGTACGCCTGGTCCTGCCGGGCGAGCGGCCACAGCGCGATCCACAGCTTCCACTCCTTGCCGTCGGCGGTGCGCCCCTCGGCGACCACCGTCCGGCTCGGGGCGAAGGGGTCGCGGACCGCCGCCGCGGACGGCGTGGCCGTGGGAGCGGCGGACGTGTCGGGTGCCGGCCCTCCCCCGGTGCCGCCCCCGGTCCCCGAGCCGGCCGGGGCGATCGTCCCCACCGGGCCGCTGCCCGCGGAGGCCCCGTGCAGACCCGCCATCGTGCCACCGGCCAGGATCACCACCGATCCCAGCGCGACCGCCCCCACCAGGGTCCGGCGCCGACGCCGCAACCGGCGGCCGCCCGCCATGATCTCCGGCAGTGGCGCCGCCCCGACCTGCGCCCCGGCCGCGGCCTCCGCCAGCCCGAGCCCGACCCACACCGCCGTGTCACCGTCGTCCGCCGCGCCCGTGGCGCCCGTCCGGTCGTTGCCGCGCATGCTCATACCGCACCTCCGACGTGTGTCATGCCCTTGAGTTCCTTCAGCACCGAGACCTCGCGGAGCCTCGCTATCCCCTTCGCCGCCTGGCTGCGCACCGCACCCACCGAGCAGCCCATCGCCGCGGCGGCCTGGCTGTCGCTCAGGTCCTCCCAGTGACGCAGCACCACGGCCTCGCGCTGGCGCGGCGGCAGGGTGGCGAGCGCGGCCAGCAAGGCCGAGCGCTGGTCGGAGCGCGCGTAGCCGTCCTCCTCGCCCGCCGTCTCCGGCACGGCGTTGACCAGCAGTTCCGGCAGACGGCGCCGGAAGCGGCGGGCGTGCTGGTTCACCAGGATCCGCCGCACGTAGGCGTACGGATCCTCCGCCCGCCGTACCTTCCCCCAGGCCGCGCAGGCCTTCTCCGCCGCGGACTGCACCAGGTCCTCGGCCGCGTACTGCTCCCCGGCCAGCAGGTACGCCGTACGCAGCAGCCGTGGCCAGGCCCCGACGATGAACGCCTGGAACTCGTCGTCCCGGTCGGTCTTCGTTTCTCCCATGAGCACCTCCTCACCCTCCTGAGCCCAGACCGGGCCGAAACCGCTTCCTCCGCGGCCGACCCGGTGCGGTTCGCCCCCGCGCGCGGCGCCGCGCGGTGCGGTACGGAGGAGGTGAGGGGGCGTCGGGCCGTGGTTCCGCGCCGGCGGGGATGCCCGGGTTGGCAACGCTCGGGGTAGGCGGCGCCCCGCCTACCGGCCGGCCCCTACCGGCCGCCCCGCCCGTGCCCTTCCGCGAAACGCCTCAGGCGTCGGAGTACTGCACCGGCCGGGCCGCTCCCGCCTGCGACGGCGCCGCCACGAGCCCGGCCAGCCCGGCCAGGGCGGCGGCCTCCGGGCTGCCCTCCTCCGCGCTGAACACGTGCACGACCAGGCCCGTCTCGCCCGGCGCGGCCGGCACGTGCAGCGTCTCGTAGTCCAGGGTGAGCAGCCCCGCCGCCGGGTGCCGCAGCCGTTTGCGGCCCGCGCCGCACACCACGATCTCGCCGGTGGCCCAGATCCGCCGGAAGTCCGCACTGCGCGCCGACAGTTCGGTGATCAGCGCGGCCAGCTCCGTGTCGTCGGGGTAGCTCCCGGCGGAGACCCGCAACTGGCCGACGGCCTCGCGGGCCCGGTCCTCCCACTCGGGGTGGACATCCCGGGAGGCGGGGTCGCAGAACAGGAACCTGGCGTTGTTGCCGTCCCGCCGGCCGGGATCGCCGAGCCCGCCCATCAGTTCGGCTCCCAGGGCGTTCCAGGCCACCACGTCGAGGTGGGGGGTCGTCGCAAAGGCGGGGAAGTGGACGACGGCGTCCAGGAGCCGCCGCAGTTGCGGACTGACCCGCGCCGCGGGAGCGGTGCCGCCCCGGGCTCCGGCCAGGGTGGCGAGGTGCCGGCGCTCGGCGGCGTCGAGGCCGAGGGCCCGGGCGAGGGCGTCGAGCACCTCGGTGGACGGCTGGGTGGCCCGGCCCTGTTCGAGGCGGACGTAGTAGTCGACGCTGATCCCGGCGAGCTGGGCCAGCTCCTCGCGGCGCAGCCCGCGGACCCTCCGGTGGCGGCCGCCGGCGAGGCCGACGTCCTCGGGCGCGACGCGACCGCGGCGGGCCCGCAGGAATCCGCCGAGCGCCCGCCGGGTGTCGCCGACCCCGTCGATCACCCCGTCCCCGCCGCCCCCGCCCGCCCCGTCGGCGGGGCCCGGCCCGTCCGCCCCTCCGCCGTTCGCCCGGTCCGTACGCCGCACTCGTTCCACCCCGTTCATGCGTCTCAGTATGGGTGGCCCTGCCAGTACCAGGACCACCGGTCCTCCGGTCGACCAGGGTTCTGGCTGCCCGGCCGCGCCCGGGAGAACGTGTACGACATGACCGAAGCCACGCCGCAGTCCAAGAAGATCCTCGTCGTCAGCGCCCACCCCGAGGCCCGCTCCCTCAATGCCGCCCTCACCACCTTCGCGGTCGAGCGCCTGCGCGGCGCGGGGCACGAGGTCCGGCAGTCCGACCTCTACGCGATGAAGTGGAAGGCCGCGCTCGACGCCGACGACTTCCCGGAGCACGGTCCGGACGAGCGGCTGCACGTGATGGGCGCCTCGGAGCGGGCCACGCTGGCGGGGCGGCTGTCGCCGGACATCGCGGCGGAGCAGGAGAAGGTGCTCTGGTCGGACGCCGTGATCCTGCAGTTCCCGCTCTGGTGGTTCTCGGTGCCCGCGATCCTGAAGGGCTGGATCGACCGGGTCTTCACCGCCGGGTTCGGCTACGGCCCGGCCGTCCCTCCCCCCTACGGCGAGGGCAGCGTCCTGGCGGGCCGGCGCGCCCTGCTGTCGGTGACGGCGGGTGCCCGGGAGACCTCGCTCCTGGACCGCGGCATCCACGGGCGGCTGGCGGACGTCCTCCACCCGGTGCAGCACGGCCTGTTCTGGTTCACCGGCATGGCACCGCTGGAGCCGTTCGCGGTGTTCGGCGCGAACGACCTGCCCGAGGAGCCGTTCGCGGCGGCGAAGCGGGAGTACGGCCGGCGGCTCGACGGGCTCTTCACGGACGAGCCCGTCCCGTTCCGGTCGCTCGTCGGGGGCGACTACGGCCGCGACATGCGGCTGCTGCCGGGCGTGGAGGCCCCGGGGACGGCCGGGCCGGACCTCCACGTCCGTCCGCGCGGCTGAGCACGCGGGCCGCCGGCCCGGTCCGACCCGTGCGGTGTGGCGCCGCTCTCAGATCGTCTGTACGCGTAGTGGCGCCCGCCGACCGGTCCGTGACGGGCCCGGACGGGCCGCCGGTGAGTGCGCTCACACACGAACGACCGCCACGACGGGCGGTAGTGGTCCCCGGGAGACCGACCCGGCACGCCGCCTGCGGCAGGCATTTGCCGAGGTCGGCGGGCACACCGGAGGCAGCCGCGGCAGCCCCTTCGAATCCACGGCACAGCCCCCTGCTACGACGATGGATCGTAGTCAGGGGGTCTTGGCGACGGCCGATCCGGTCTGGCAACAATGGCTCAGTCGTCAGCCGCACCGGCACCTGTCCCGCCGGACGCGGCTTACTGCCGAGTCACGCCCCGCGACCGCTTCGGCCCCTGTCCGGCCAACGGTCGAGGCGGGGCGTGACACCGGCCCAACCCGATTGAGGTCTTCTCCTTCATGCCCGCTTTCAAGCTCCGTATGCGCACTTCTGCTGCTCTTCTTGCCGGCGCCGCCGGTCTGACCGCCCTGGGCGCCGGCCTGGTGCCCGCCACCGCCTCGGCCGCGACCGTCTCCCCGCAGGCCATCGCCGCCCAGATCGTGCCGGCCGGCCAGCTCGCCTCGTTCAACCAGATCATCAGCCACGAGTCCAGCTGGAACGTGACCGCGACCAACCCCAGCTCGGGCGCGTACGGCCTGGCCCAGGCCCTGCCGGGCTCGAAGATGGCCTCCGCCGGTGCGGACTGGAAGACCAACCCGAAGACCCAGATCAAGTGGGCGCTGGACTACATGAACACCCGCTACGGCAGCCCGAACGCCGCCTGGTCGTTCTGGCAGACCCACCACTGGTACTAAGCCGCGAGTTCACCGGACTCCTGACGCGCCGCGCCACCGGGCCGACCGGCCGGTGCGCCGCCGGGGCTCCGGCTGCCGCAGCCAGACCACTGTCCCCCCTCACCCCGGGGATCGGACAGGGATCACCGGGGTGACCGAGAGGGCCCGTGCACGCGCGATCCGCGTGCACGGGCCCTCTCGCCCGTTTCCGGGCCGACCCGGACCGCGGGCCCTCGGACGTGTCCGGAACTCCGGCCACCACCCGGCGCCCGACCACCCGGGCATCAGGCGC
Organism: Kitasatospora sp. NPDC058218; assembly: GCF_042882445.1. Classification (NCBI taxonomy): domain Bacteria; kingdom Bacillati; phylum Actinomycetota; class Actinomycetes; order Kitasatosporales; family Streptomycetaceae; genus Kitasatospora; species Kitasatospora sp. NPDC058218. The sequence continues at coordinate 84,197 of NZ_JBHVWC010000014.1, forward strand.
CGCCCGGGCGTCAGGCGCCGTCCGGTCCCTCCAGGCCGAGCAGCGCGCGCATCCGGCGGTACTTGGCGGCCAGCCGCTCGGCCGTCGGGGCGTCCAGGGTGGCCAGCCGGGCCGGACTGGAGTTGTGGGCGAGGTCGGCCCGCTTGACCAGGAGGGCACCGGGGGTCGCCAGGATGCGGGCCGCGTACTCCTCCGGGGGCTCGCCCGGGCGCTTGGTGAGGGCGTCGACGATCGCCTTGGTGCGGTCGGACAGCGCGGCGGCCGCGAGCCACTCGCGGGTCAGCACGTCGTCCTCGATCGCGTCGTGCAGCCAGCCCGCCGCGATCTGCTCCTCGCCGCCGCCGCGCTCCGCCGCACCGTGCGCCACCGCGGCGAGGTGCTCGCTGTAGGGGTGGCCGTTCTTGTCGACCTGCCCCTCGTGGGCGCGCCGCGCGATCTGCTCCACCTCGGCCAGGCTCAGGTTCTCCACCGGGCCATGGTAGGCCGCGGGCCCGCGCGGGACGCCCGCCCGACCCGGCCGGGCGGGCGTCTGGTTGACTGCGGCGGTGCCGGGAGACCCCCGGCGCGGCCCGCCCACCGGACACCCCGGACCACCCCGAGGACCCATGCCCAGCCTGCACCCGCTGCTCTCCGGATTCGCCCCGATCTGGGCCCTCATCGGGGCCGGGTACCTCGTCGGCCGCAGCGGACTGCTCGGGCCGCAGGCCGGGTCGGTCCTGAGCCGGTTCAGCTTCCACCTGGCCATGCCCGCAGCGCTGTTCCTGATGATCGCCCGGACTCCGCTGAACCGGTTCGCCAACCCGTCGATGCTGGCCTTCGCCGCCGGGACGGCGCTCGCCGCCGGCCTCGGCCTGCTGGCCGCCCACCGGATCTTCGGCCGGGGGCTCGCCGAGGGAACGATCGGCGGCATGGCCTCCGGGTACGTCAACTCCGCCAACCTCGGCATCCCGGTGGCCCTGCAGGTGCTCGGCGACGCCTCCTTCGTCGGGCCGGTGGTGCTGTTCCAGACCCTGCTGGTCACACCGATCGTGCTGACCGTGCTGGACACCGGTGACGCGGGCCGCCGGGCCGCGCTCACCCTGCCGGTGCGCAACCCCATCCTGCTGGCGGTCGCGCTCGGCGCCGTGGTCTCCGCCACCGGCTGGCACCCGCCCGCCGAACTGGCCAGGTCCTGCGAACTGCTCGGCGGCGCGGGCGTGCCGACCGCCCTGGTGGCGCTCGGCATGTCGCTGCACGGCCGCCCGGCCGCCACCGGCACCGCCCGGTACGCGGAGGTCGGGGTGACGGTCGTGCTCAAGACGCTGATACAGCCGCTGGCGGCGTTCGCCGTCGGGGCCGGCCTGCTCCACCTGCCACCCCATCAACTGCTCACCGTCGTGCTGTTCTCCGCCCTCCCGACCGCCCAGAACGTGTTCGTCTACGCCGGCCAGTACGGGCACGGCACCGCGCTCGCGCGGGACTCGATGCTCTGCTCCACCCTGGTCTCGATGGCGACGCTGTCCCTCGTCACCTGGACACTGGGCCCCGCCTGAGCCGGCCCGCCCGACCGGCGCGGGCCCGGTCCGGGCGGCCCGGCCGGGTGCAGATCCGACACAAACCCTCCCGACCTGTACGAGACGCGTGCGACCGGGCGGAAAACATCGCCACCCGAACGGCGCGGTGCAATGCTGGCGAGCATGACTCACGCCAACCGTCCACCCATGGTCAAGCGTCAGTGTCCCGCCGTCGTCACGCTCCCGCAGACAGATGTGGAGCACTTCAACAACCTCCCGCACGCCGCCTTCATGATGGAGCAGCACCTGCGGTGCGAGCTCGTCGCCGGGCACGCGAGCACCCACTCCGCCCTGGTCCAGGGCGTCGGCAACGACCTGCACTGGGCCTCCTGGCCCGTGTACACGGTCGAGTTGGCCCCGCGCTGCCCCGCCGAGGCCGGACTGAAGGGGCCGGACCACATCAGGGAGCCCGACATCTGCCTGCTCCGCGAGGGCCACCCGGGGGACCACTACGGAGAGAGCTGGTTCTGAGCCCCCCGAAGCCCCCGAAGCGCTCCCCCCGGTCGCCCCGCGCCGGCCCCCCGGACGACGACCGACTCGCCTCCGCACCCCGGTCACTCCTCCCGGGCGGTGGCCACCACCTCGGTCATGGCCAGCAGGAACCGCCGGGCCGTCGCCAGCTCCGCCGCGTCGAACCGGCCCATGGCGGCCACCAGATCGGCGATCAGCCCGCCGAAGAAGGCCTGCCCGAGGTCCATCGCCCGCTCCTCGACCACCAGCCGGACCTTGCGGCGGTCCCCGGGGTCGCGCTCACGGCGGATCAGGCCGAGCCGCTCCAGGCGGTCGACCAGGCCGGTGGTGCCCGCCGAGTTCAGCCGCAGCGCCTCACCGAGGCGGCCCGGTGTGACCACCGCCCCGGCGCGGGCGGCGTCCAGCAGGTGGATCAGCGCCCGCAGGTCGGTCGGGTGCAGGCCGTGGCGGCCGGCGAACTCCGAACCGAACAGGTCGAGTTCGACGGTCAGCCCGCGCAGTAGATGGATCAGCCGCATCGGCTCCTCCGGTTCGTCCACCCTGTCGTCCTTCCTCTCCGGGTCTCGTGGGACTATTCTCTCGCTCAGCGAGATTATTGTTCAGCGAGCCATTTTGCCACCCGTCGGAGGGCAGCACGATGTCGGCACACAGCTCACGCTCCCCGCAGGGCACTCCGACCGCCGACGCGGCCGGGGCCGCCCTCGGGGCGTTCCTCGCCGCCTACGACGCCGTGCTGGCCCGCTGGCCCGTCCCCGTCGAGCCGCTCACCGTCCGGACGCCGCACGGCACCACCCGGGTCAACGCCTGCGGTCCCCGCGACGGGCGGCCGCTGGTCCTGCTCCACGGCGGCGGCGCCACCTCCACGGGCTGGCTGGACACCGTCGAGGCGCTCACCGCGGCCGGGCACCGCGTCCTCGCCGTCGACCTGATCGGCGACCCGGGGCGCAGCCGCCACGACGGCGACCCGCTCGGCGGCGTGCCCGGCCTGCTGGGCTGGCTGGACGCGGTGCTCGACCGGCTCGACGTGCCCGAGGCCGACTTCTGCGGCCACTCGTACGGCGGGTGGATCGCCCTGGAGTACGCCCTGCACGCCCCGGCCCGGGTCGGCCGGCTCGCCCTGCTCGATCCGACCCAGTGCTTCGCCGGCTTCCGGCCCGGCTACCTGCTGCGCGCCCTGCCGCTCTTCCTGCCGCCCCGCACGGCCGGCCGGGCCCGCTCCTACCTGGACTGGGAGAGCCGCGGCAGCGGCCTCGACGCCGGCTGGCGCGAGGTCCACGCCCTCGGCCACGCCGGCTTCCCGGCCTCCCGGGTGGTCACCGGACCGCGCCCGACGCGACTGCGGCTGCGCACTCTCGGTGCGCCGACGCTGGTCCTGCTGGCCGAGCGCAGCCGCGCCCACGACGCCGGGCGGGTGGCCTCGGCGGCCCGCAGCGCCCTGCCCGACGCCACCGTCGCCGTCCTGCCCGGGCTCTCCCACCACAACCTGCTCACGGCCCGGCCCGCCGAACTCACCGGCCCCCTCACGGCCTTCCTCTCCGGCGGGGCGTGACCTCCACGGCGCCGGGTCGGGCCCCGCCGGGCCGTTGCCGCTGGACGGTGGACGGTGGACGGTGGCTCAGTAGATCAGGTAGCCCGGCCGGTGGCCCTCGTCCTCGATCTCTCCGGTCGCCTGGGCCCGCAGCTTGCGGGACAGCGCCTCCAGCGCGCGCGAGGCCGCGACCTCCTCGCCGATCCGGGCGAGCGGACGGTCCTCCGCGCTCTTGAGCGCCTCGCCGTGGGCGCTCAGGCCCGGCGCCCTGGCGCCGGTCAGCCTCGCGTCGCATCCCGTGTGCACGCCGTCTTCCTCGAAGCTCAGCTCCACATCCCACTGGTTGTGCATGCCACACCTCCTGGCGCTGCCCCCGTCGCCCTTGCTCAGGCCGGCACGGATGCGGACCCCGTGGCGGCTTGCTCACACCAGCGTGCGCCCCCGGCGCCCACGGCGGCAAGCGCGGCCGGTGCGGGGCCGGACGGCGGCAGGCCCGGGGCCGCAGCGCGACGGGCGCGGGCCGGACGGCGGCAGGCGCGGGGCCGCAGCGCAACGGGCGCGGGCCGCACCGCGACGGCGCGGGACTGGAAAGGCCCGGGGCGGCCCGCGTCCCCGGCGGTCGGGGCAACGCCCCGGCGGTACGCTGGCGAGAGCGCGCCGCGACCGCCGTCGAACCACGGACCGCCGGTCCGGCGCGGGCAGCGACGTCCGGGTGGTCCCTTCGTGGTGGTCTTCCTTCTCGCACTGAGCGCCGCCTGCTGCCTGGGCCTCGGATTCGTCCTCCAGCAGCACGCGGCACAGCGTGCGCCGCGTGCCGATCTGCTGCGCTGGCGGCTGCTGCTGGACCTGCTGCGGATGCCCGAGTGGCTGCTCGGCACCGGCTTCATGGTCGGCGGCCTGATCCTCTCCGCGCTCGCCCTCAACCAGGGCGAGGTCTCGCTGGTCGAACCGCTGCTCGCCACCAACCTGCTGTTCGCGATGGCGCTCTCCCGGGTGCTGACCCGGCAGAGCCTCGGCCGGTCCGGCTGGGCCGGAGTCCTGCTGCTCGGGCTCGGCGTGACGGCCTTCATCGTGGCCGGCCGCCCCACCGGGGGCGGCGCACCGGCCGGGGAGCTGCGGCACTGGCTGGTGGTCGGCACGGTGGTCGGGCTGACGCTGCTGCTGGTCTCCATGGCCCGCCGGCTGCCGCTGTTCGAGGAGGCCACCCTGCTCGCCCTGGCCGCGGGCCTGCTCTACGGCCTCCAGGACGCACTCACCCGCACGACGACCCAGCGCCTCGACCACGACGGGCTGGACGCCGTCCTGCGCAGCTGGCAGCCGTACGCCGTGGTGGCCGCGGGCGTGGTCGGACTGCTGCTGGTGCAGAGCGCGTTCGAGGCGGCCCCGCTGCGGATGTCCCTGCCCGCGCTGACGGCGGCCCAGCCGATCACCGGGATCGTCTGCGCGGTGGGCTTCCTCGGCGACCGCCTGCGGGTCACCCCCGGCGCCCTGGCCTGGGAGGCGGCGGGGCTGGTGGCCGTCGTCGTCGGAGTGGTGGTGATCGGGCGTCATCCCGCCATGCCCGGCAGCGGCCGTGAGGTCGCGGCGAGCGCCGACGGGCTCCCCGACGACCGGGTCGGCGCGGCCGGCGGGCCCGCTGCGGACGGCTCTGACGACTCCGACTCCGGCGGCCCGGACTGCGACGACCCGGCCGGCGACCCCGACGGCCCCGACGGCGGCCCCGACAGCGCCGGCTCCCGGTAGCCGGCGCGACGACGGAACGGCGGGCGGCCCATGTGCTGGAGCGCGCAGGCGGACCTCGTCGCCGGCGGGGTGGTGTCGGGCATCGGCGTCCTCTGCCTGGTCCGGACCCACCGCGCCGGACGGCCCGAGAGCGGCTGCCGCTCGCGGCCCTGCCCCTCGTCCTGGGCGCGCACCAGCTGATCGAGGCCGCCGTCTGGCTCGGCACCGAGGGCGACCTCCCCGCCGGGCCGGCCGGGTGGGCCCGCACCGCCTGGGCCGTGATCGCGCTGCCGCTGCTGCCCGTACTGGTCCCGGTGGGTGTCCGGGCCGCCGGCGCCTGCTCCTGGCCTTCGTCCTGCTCGGCCTGCTCGTCGCCGTCCCGCTCGCCGTGGCCGTCGCGACCCGCCCGGTGACCGCCACCGCGCACGGCCACACCCTCGGCTACGCCGTCGGCATCCCCCACCCGGCCCTCCTATTGACCGGCTACCTCGTGGCGACCGTCGGCTCGCTGCTCCTCAGCGGTGACCGCCTGCTGCGCCGGCTCGGCCTGCTCACCGGGGCGGGCGCGCTGCTCTGCGCGCTGCTCTGGCGGCTGGCCTTCGTCTCGACCTGGTGTGCCCTGGCCGCCCTGGCCAGCCTGCTCCTGCTGCATTGGACCGCCCGTCCGCCCCGGGACGGGGCACCGGCCGGCGGCCGCGCGCCGGGGCCACCGGCAGCGCTCTGACCCGCCGGCCCGACCGCGCCGCCGCGCCCCGCCCCAACCTGCCCCGGGCTCACAGCAGCGCCTCCGGCGGCATCCGGTGGACGCCCGGGAGCCGGTTGTCGAGCTCGCCGGGCTCGAAGCGGCACATCCCGACCGCGTGCCAGAACTCGCCCACGACGTCGCCCTCGTACTTGTAGGCGCCGGACGGCAGCAGCGCCGCCCAGCCGTCGGGCGCCCCGAGCAGGGTCGCGCGGGCCGTGGGCGCACCGGTGGCGGGGACGTCCCACAGCCGCACCGTGCCGTCCTCGCCGCCGCCGGCCAGCAGCGAGCCGTCCGGGCTGAAGGTCACCGCCAGGATCCGGCCGGTGTGCCCGCGCAGCCGGCCGAGGTCCTGGCCGGTGCGAGGGTCCCAGAGCCGGACCACCCGGTCGTCCCCCGCCGTGGCGAACAGCGCCCGCCGGGGGTGCACGGCCGCCGTCCAGAGCCGGCCGGCATGGCCGGTCAGCCGGTGCTCGATGCCACCGTCGGCCCAGACCACGGCGTCGCCGTCCCAGGAGGCGCTGGCCAGCCAGGAGCCGTCGGGGGCGAACGAGACGCTGTACACCCGGTCGCGGTGCCCGTCGAGGCGGGCCTCGATCCGGCCGGTGCCGATGTCCCAGATCCGGACCGTGCTGTCGTCGCAGCCGGTGGCCAGCCGGCGCCCGTCCGCGCTGAACGCTATCGAGCGGACCCGGCCCCGGTGCTCCCGCAGGGTGGCGACGTGCGCGCCGGTGCTGCGGTACCAGATGCGGACGGTGTCGTCATCGTTGGCGGTGGCCACGAAGACGCCGTCCGCGCTGAACGCCTCCGCCCAGACGTGCTCCGTCTCGACGTCCATCTCCCGCAGGTACTCACCGGTCAGCGCGTTCCACAGGTAGAGGTCGCCGTCGTTGCTGGCGGTGGCCAGGACCGGCCCCTGCGGGCTGAACTCCGCCGAGACCAGCCGGCTGCTGCGGCCCGAGAGCTCCCTGATCCGCCGGCCCGTGGCGGGCTCCCAGAGCCGGACCACGCCGTCGTTGCCGCCGGCCGCCAGCACGGTGGCGTCCCCGCTGAAGGAGAGCGAGCCGATCCGGCGCCCGTGGCCGCGCAGCAGTTGGCGGCTGCGCCCGGAGGCAGGGTCCCAGAGCCGGACGGCGCCGTCGTTGCCGCCGGTCACCAGCAGCGGGTCCGCCTCCGCCCCGGCCGGTCCGGTGCCGGGGCGGAACCGGCAGGCCCAGACCGAGCCCCGGTGCTCGGGGGGCTGGCGGCGCAGGGCCGTCACCTCGCGCCCGCCGCGGGCGGCCGACCCGACCCGCCAGACCCGGACCACGCCGTCGCTGTCCCCGGCGGCGAGCCGGCCGCCGTCGGCGTCGAAGGCGACCTGGTACACCGCGCCGGTGCAGCCCTCCAGCCGGCCGGCCGCCGTGCCGTCGAGCGGGTTCCAGAGCCGGATCTGGCCCGCCGTGTCGCCACTGGCGAGCAGGTCCCCGTCGGGGTGGAAGGCGAGCGTGTAGACCCGGCCGCCGTGCCCGTCGAAGGTGTGGAGCAGCCGTCGCGCCGCGACGTCCCAGAGCCGGACGGCCCCGCCCGGGGCGTCCGGGCCGGCACCCCCCGCGGCGTCCGCGCCCGCGTCGCCGGTGGCCAGCAGCGTCCCGTCCGGGCTGAACCGGGCCCGGAACACGGACCCCCGGTGCCCCGGGAGTTCGGCGACCCGGCGCCCGGTCGCGGTGTCCCACAGGCGCACGCCACCGGCCCGGTCACCGGTGACCAGCAGAGCGCCGTCCGGGCTGAACCCGGTCGTGTAGACGGGTGCGGCGTGCCCGGTCAGCCGGCGCAGCGGCTCGCCCGTGGCGGTGTCCCAGAGGGTGACCGTCCCCTCGGCGTCGCCGGTGGCGAGCAGCGCGCCCGCCGGCCCCAGCGACACCGGCCAGACACCGCCCGGGTGGACGTCGAGCCGGTGCAGGCACTCCCCGGAGACCTGGTCCCAGAGCCGGACCGTGCCGTCGGCGCTGCCGGTGGCCAGCACCGTCCCGGCGAACTTCACCGCGTAGACCCGGCCGATGTGGTCCTTGAGGGTGCGCAGGGCGACCCCGGTGACCGCGTCGCAGACCAGCACGCTGCCGTCGGCGCTGCCCACCGCGAGCAGCTGGCCGTCGGCGCTGAAGGCGACCGGCTCGGGCAGCCGGGTCGTCCGCACGTCGAAGCCGTACGGCACGCCGACCTCCGAGGGCCGGAAGCCGGCCTCGACGGGCAGGCCGGGGGCGATCGCCGCCGCGCGCAGTTCGGGGGCGGCCAGCACCTCGTCGTCGGTGACGGCGGAGATCAGGGCGGCCCGCTGCCAGCGGCTGCCCCGCAGCCGGGCGCCGCGCAGATCCGTCCCGACCAGCCGGGCGCCCCGCAGGTCCGCTCCGGAGAGGTCGGCGCCGGAGAGGTCCGCCGCGTCGAGACGGGCACCGGCGAGCCGGGCGCCGCGCAGCGAGGCGCCGGCCAGGTTGGCACCTAGCAGCCGGGCGTCGGTGAGGTCGGCCTGGCCGAGGTCGACACCGGAGAGGTCCCGGTGGGAGAGGTCCTCGCCGGCCAGCACGGCGCCGCGCAGGTCGGTGTGGGCGGGCACCCGCAGCCGGGCCAGTACCTTGACGGCGTTGATCCGCGCGGTCGCGTCCGCGTCGGCGGCCCCGTCCAGGACGCCCTGGGCCCACTCCTGGCAGGCCTGGTGGTCGGCGAGGTCGCAGAGGAACTCGACCGCCAGCCGGCTGAGCGGGCGCCGGGAGAGCAGCTCCGCATCCCCCCGCCCGAGCGAGGCCGCCGCCGCCCGGGCGACCAGCCATTCGACCACGGAGCCGTGGATGAACTGGAACACGCCCTCGTCGGACCGGACGAGCAGACTGCCCGATCCCACCGCGTGCGCGACCTGCGGCGCGGGCAGGCGGCTCCCGGCCAGGCCGGTCAGCACACCGGAGAGGTCCAGCAGCTCGTCGTACGCGACGGCGGTGCGGCTGCTCTCCCACAGCCGCACCGCGAGCGCGGTGACGGCCTCCCAGAGCTGGTCCAGGCCGAGGCCCGGCGCGGCGCCCGGGCCGCCCTGACCGCGCCGCTCCTCGAACTCCAGCCAGGCGGTGAAGACCTCCTGGTAGAGACCGGCGGCACTGAGCGCCCGGCCGGCTCCGGCGACGGCCCGCAACCGGTCGTGGTCGAGGTCGGCGACGAAGCTCAGCAACCGGGGGTTGCGGCAGAGCGCGAGCAGATCGGGGATGGCCTCCAGCAGCCGCATCCGGCGCTCGGCCGCGGCCTCGTCGCCGTAGCGGTTGGCCAGGTAGCCGCGGATCTGGCCGGTGGTGAAGTCCTGGACGGCGATCAGCCGCCGCTGCGGGAGCAGGCCGACCCGCTCGCCGAGCGCGGTGAGCACCTGCTCCTGGGAGCTGAAGTGCTGGGTGCGGCTGCTCACCACGATCTTGGCGCTGTCCACGGCGGCGTCCAGCAGCACCTGGAGGTGGTCGGCGGCGCGCTCGTAGCTGACGCGGTTCAGCAACTCGTCGAAGCCGTCGAACAGGAGGACCACGCGCCCCTGCCGGAGCATGTAGCGGAAGGCCCGGAGGTCGAGGGTGTCGACACCGTGGGCCGTCAGGTGCGCCGCCACCAGACCGTCGAAGGAGTGCGCCTTGTCCAGTGCACTGAGATCGATGAACAGCGGCGTCAGGTGCGGGAGTTCGGCGGGGATGCGGCGGGCCAGCTCGCGCAGGGCGAAGGTCTTCCCGTGCCCGAAGTCGCCCAGCAGCAGCAGGAACCGGCCGTGGTCGGAGTCCAGCAGCCGGAGCATCTCGTCGACCAGGCCCTCGCGTTCCTCCCCACCGGGGCGCTCGGCGTCCCGGTAGCGCTGCGGCAGGTAGAGGCCCGGCTGGTACTGGCCGTCGGCGGCCAGCCGCGCGGTCTGCGCCGTGACGTGGTCGCGGAGGTCCAGCAGGCCCTGGAACTCGATGAAGCTGCGCAGCCGGACGCCGCGCCGCCGGGCCCGGTCCCGCAACTCGCGCGGTGGCGGCGGGCCGTCGTGGACGAGTTCGGCGTCCGGGGCGGTACCGGTGGCGTGCACCTCGTCGACGAAGCGGTCGACGTCCTCGGCGGTGGGCGTGTGCGCACAGGCCGCTACCCGCAACTGCCGGACGAACCCCGACTCGCTCCAGGTGACGAAGAGCTGGGGCGGCGATCCGGCGACGGAACGGATCTGGGCGCCCTGGTGCCGCGTCCGGCAGACCTCGGCGACCCTGGCCAGCAGGGTGTCGAGCGGGGACGGCAGCTCCCGGGTCTCCCGCTCGGCCGCGGCGGGCGGCGGGGCGGTGTCCGCCGACGACGGGAGCGCGGGGTCGGCGGCCGCCTCGGGCGGCGGCGGGAAGGCCCGGTGGGCCCGCCGCCAGGCGGCCGCCGTCCGCCGGGGCCCGGTGCCCGGTCCGGCCCAGTGGGTGAGGCCCTCACGGGTGAGCTGCAACAGCTGGTGCGCGCCGGGCGCGGCGGCGCCGACGACGCTCAGCTCGCCGGCGGAGGTGGGCAGGGCCTGGAGCGGCGTGCGGCTGTCGGCCGGGCCGTGCATCAGCAGATGCAGCCGGGGTGCGGTCAGCCGGGCGAAGCGGTCGACGTCCCGGAGCGGCTCGGCGTCCTGGCCCGCCCGGGCCGACCGGGCGCCCGCCGGCCGGGCGGTGACCGGGTGCCGGACTCCCCCGATCCGCAGCCAACCGTCGTTCTCGTACGGGCGCAGCGCCTGGGCGAACCAGGCGGCCTGCTCGGGGCCGAGCCAGCCGTACCGGTCGTCGGCCCGATGGCTGTGGGCCATCGAGGAGTTCAGGCCGGCGACGACCGTCCCGAGCTCGGGGACGGGGAAGAGCGTCCAGGGCTGGTCGCTGTCGAAGACCACGTCCAGCCCCTGGTAGAACTCCTGGAACAGCCGGGCGTAGTGCCGCCACTTGGGCCAGTACGGCGGGGTGGGCCGCAGTTCGTCCGCCTCGCAGGTGGCGAAGTAGGCGCGGGAGGCCGCCTGGCTGACGTCCCGGCCGCCGGGGACGATCGCCACCCGGTGCGGTTCCAGTCCGAGCAGGGCGCGCATGCCGGTCAGGAAGGCGAGTGCCTGCTCGCACTCGCGGGGGCTGCCGGAGGCGGTCAGGTCCCCGGTGACGACGACCAGTTCGGGCGCCGGGGCGCCGGCGTCGGCGAGCTCGACCAAGTCCCCCCAGACGGCGGCCTGGAGGTCCACGGGATCGTTGCCACGGCCGAAGGACGGGCCCGCCAGGTGCAGCACCGTGACCGACTCGCGCCCGCCCGCGCGGCCGGCCGCCGGCGGGTAGTCGGGCTGCACGGAGGGCCTGCGCCGGCCGGACCGCCCCGTCCCGCCGACCGGCCCCAGCAGCTGTGCCTGCGCCTGTGCCTGCGCGTGTTCCTGCGCCGGGGCTTGGTCGTCCCGCGCCCGGACGGCGGACGGACCGGCCGCGACGCCGCCCGGATAACCCGGCCGCAGCTCCGGCCGGGCCCGGCCGTCCATCGCCTGGCCGACCCTGGTGAGCAGCAGCTGCCGGGCCCGCGCGGGCTCGGTGACGCCCACCAGGTCGATGTAGGTCAGGGTGGCGAGCAGGCCGTCCACCGGGATGTCCTCGATCCGGACGGTCAGCAGCCGGCGGTCCGGAGCGTCCGGATCGGCGCGCAGGGCCGCCTGCCACTCCATCCGCCCGTACCGCGAGCGCTCGTAGTTGCTCGAGAGCAGCGCGATGACGGCGGCGGACTCGGTGACGCCCCGGTCCATGAAGTCGACGAAGTTGGTCCCCGGGACGAAGTCCCACGCCTGCAGGAAGGCCCGGTAGCCCGCGTCCTCCAAGGTCCAGGCGATCCAGGCCGCCCACCGTTCGTCGGCCGGCGAGTAGCTGATGAAGAAGTCGATCGGCCCGGGGCCGCCCGGGTTCACGTCAAATGCCCCCATGGAGCAAGCTTATGGCCGATCGGCGGTGTCCGACCCCGGTTCGGTCGGACACTCGACCAACCACCGCTCGTATGCGACCCTGACCACCGTGCTTGCCTACTGGCCCACCGTCAAGCGGCTGCATCCACTGGACTGGGTGGCTGCGCTGCTACTCGCGTGCGGGTTGCTCTTCCTCGCCACCGGACTGCTCCCGACAGCCTCCGCCGAGGCCGCGGTCTCCCGGATCGCACCCCTGCTCGCCTTCCTCGGCACGGTCATCGTGCTCGCCGAGCTCACCAGCGCAGCCGAGGTGTTCGACGTCCTGGCGGCAGGTGTGGCCCGGACCGCCCGGGGCAGCTACCCGGCGCTGTTCCTGCTCTGCGTGGCGCTGGCCTCCGTCACCACGATCACCCTCAACCTGGACACCACCGCCGTGCTGCTCACCCCGGTGATGCTGGCCCTCGCCTCGCGGGTGGGCATCGCCCCCCTCCCGCTGGCCATGACCACAGTCTGGCTGGCCAACACCGCGAGCCTGCTGCTGCCGGTGTCGAACCTGACCAACCTGCTGGCCGCCGAGCGGGTCGCCCTCTCCCCGGCCGGACTGGCCCGGGTCATGTGGGCGCCCCAGCTGGCCGCCGGCCTGGTCACCATGGCCTGCCTCTGGGGGTTCTACTGGCGGCGCGGCCGGCGCGGCGCGGTCGACTACCGGCCGCCGCCGGCCCACCGCCCGGCGGACCGGGTGCTGTTCAGGATCTGCGCGCTGACCTGCGCCGGGTTCCTGCTCGCGAGCCTGCTGGCCGACCTCCCGCTCTGGGTCGCCTCGGGAGCGGCTGCCCTGGTGGCGGTGGTGGCGTTCGCCGTACGGCGGCCCGAGGCGCTGCGGACCTCGCTGGTGCCGTGGCGGTTGCTGGTGATGGTGCCGGGGATGTTCCTGGTGGTGCAGACCGTCGACGCCCACGGGCTGCACCGGGTGCTCGCCGCGGCGATCGGGACGGACGGCGGGGTGCTCGGGATGTTCCGGGCCTCGGCGGTGGGCGGGGGCCTGTCGAACCTGCTCAACAACCTGCCCGTCTACCTGGCCGGTGAGGCCGCCGTGCCGGCCGCCAACCACCAGCAGCTGCTCGCCCTGCTGATCGGCACCAACATCGGCCCCCTCGTGACGCCCTGGGCCTCGCTGGCCACCCTGCTCTGGTACGAGCGGTGCCGGTCGGCCGGCCTTCGGGTGCCGCTGCGCAGCGTCGCCGCGACCAGCGCCGTGCTGGCCGTCGGCGGCGTCGCGCTGGCCACCGCGGCGCTCGTCTTGACGGCGTGACGGCAAGGTGGCGGACCTCGCGCCCCCTCGTCAGCCGCTCGCCGCTGACGAGGCCCTGGCCACCAGGTCCAGCAGGTACGGCATCACCCCCGGCCGCCCCGCGACGAAGCTCCGCGCGGTGTCGGGTTGCCCGATCCGCCGGCTGAACCGGCCGCCGTCCAACCGGCGGATCACCACGCCCGCCTCCGCCGCGAGCAGGCACCCGGCCGGCAGGTCGATCTCCTCCGGCAGGTAACCGACGAAGCCGTCGATGTCCCCCCTGGCCAGCATCGACCAGGCGAGGAGCGGCGCCCACAGCTGCAACAGCCGTCGGGATCCGGACTCCAGCTCCGCCTTCAGCGCCCGGAGCACCCGGTCACCGGCCGCGACGCCGTGCCCCTGGGTCCACGCGAGCACCGGGCCGGCCCCGGCGACCGCACCCGCCGAGCGGGCCGCACCGGCCGTGTCGCACAACCGCCCCTGCGGACCGAAGGCACCGGCGCCGGCGATCGCCCACCACGTCCGGCCGAGCACCGGGTCGTGCACGACTCCCACGACCGGCTCGTCGTCCACGCAGAGCGCGATGCCCACCACGTAGGCCGGCAGCCCGATCACCACGTTGTTGCTGCCGTCGAGCGGATCCACCAGCCAGGTGCGGCCCGACGCCGGGCCGCCCGACCGCCCGTCCGTCACGCCGCCCTCCTCGGCGACGATCCGGTCGCCGGGGAAGCACTCCGCGAGCCGTCTGGTCACCAGGGCCTCGGCCAGCAGGTCGAGTTCGGTGACCACGTCACCGTCCTCACCCTTCGGGCAGACCCCGAAGGCGTCCTGGAAGCGGGACCGCAGCAGCGCCCCCGCCTCCTCGGCGGCCTTCACCGCGACGCGGCACTCGAACGCGAACGCGGGGGCGCCGTCACGCGGCCTGATCGGGTCCACTGATCCTCCTCGCTGCCTCTCCGGCGATCCGAGCCGTCTGGGCGGCATCGCACAACCGGCGCACCACCCGGCGGGCGGGCCCGTCGACGGGCCCCAGTACGACATCCACCGACCCGGGTACGGACCGCCCCAGCACCACGGTGGCCGCCGGCGCGGCTCCGGCGAGGAGCGTCGCGTGGAACTCCCCGGCCGCCAGGGTGTACGTCTCGCCGCGCGCGCTGCGCTGTTCGCCGACCGGCTCCCAGCGCACCAACCGCGAGGTCGGCCGGATCTCGTCCGTGCCCGCGCGGCTGTGCACCTCGAACGCGCGGTGCGTCGGCCGCCGCGGCTGGTCGAGCACCCGGGCCTTCAGGTTGCCGACCCGCCCGTACAGCACACGGCTCTTCAACTCCCAGCTGTGGCAGTGGATCTCCGGCGGGTTCGCCGACCGGCGAGGATCCTGCGCGACCGGCCCGAACACGTGCACGCAGACCCCGCACTCGCCCTCGCGCAGGACGGGCAGGCAGTAGAAGCCGAGCGGGTGGGCCACCGCGCGCAGGGGCCTCGTGCCCGAGGCGATCTCCGCCAGGATCCCGACGACCAGCCCGTCGAGCCCGGCCGGCTCCTCCGGACCGACCGGTTCCTCCGGGCCGACGCGTTCCTCCGGCCGACCGGGTTCTTCCGGCCCGCCCTGCCTGTTCGGCCCGCCCGGCCTACTCGGCTCATCCGGCCTACTCGGCTCATCCGGCCTGTTCGGCTCATCCGGTGCGGGCGAGGCCGCGGCCCACCCGGTGGCCCGGTCGAGTCTCGTGAAGAGGTCCATCGTCTCCCTCCTCCGGCGGCTACCTGCGGTAGGGGTTCTCCGCGTGCAGCGCCCTGTCGATGATGTCGCCGACGTCGCGGTCCGAGAAGGCCGCGGGCAAGGGGATGCGGAGCTGCTCGAAGAGCCGCCTCGCCTCGTCGACGGTGGGGTCCTCGCCGAGCGGCTCCGTGTCCCGCAGGTCGAGCTTGAGCGCCTGCTCCCGGTAGTGGTGCAGCTCGGTGACGTAGTAGTCGTAGAGCGGGCGCCCGCGCTCGATGTAGAGGCTGA
Source organism: Kitasatospora sp. NPDC058218 (assembly GCF_042882445.1). NCBI lineage: Bacteria > Bacillati > Actinomycetota > Actinomycetes > Kitasatosporales > Streptomycetaceae > Kitasatospora > Kitasatospora sp. NPDC058218. Next base: position 99,423 of record NZ_JBHVWC010000014.1, read on the forward strand.
CCCGCCGGGGGTCGTCCTGGGTGATGATCAGGCACGACGCGGAGAGGTCGAAGCGCAGCGTCGGGACGACGGACGACAGGTGGACGTCGATCTCCAGGGTGTCGAGCCGCTGCCGGTACCACGAGGCGGCCAGCACGGTGGCGTACGACTCCTTGCGGGTGCGCTCGACACTCCAGGCGTCCTGCGCGACGGTGTCCTGCCGGCTTCCGAAGGTCTCGCGGAACCGTGAGTAGGCGGCACAGGCCCGTTCGTCACCCGGGTGCACGATATCGATCTTGACGGTGAGCGAACGGCGCCGACGCCGCGCCTCGCGTACGCACTCGGGCAGGGTCACGGCCCGCAGGTAGGTACCGGTACCGCCCTTGAACACCCACCGGTCGGTGTCCTGCCGGGCCCCTTCCAGGGCCCGTTCGAGATCCACACCGGCCAGCTCGCGCACCGAGGCCAGACTGTCCAGCGCCTGCCTCGCACCGGCCGTGGCCTCCCGGATGTCGGCGATCCGGCGCTTGCGCTCGGCCAGCGACCCGTACACCACCGCGGCCAGCACCAGCAGCGTGGCACCGGAGACGACGTTCTCCCCGAGCCCTCCCCCGAACAGGTCGAGCAATCCGACGGTCAGCGCCCCGCAGAACGCGACGACGCCGTCCGAGTTCCTGAACGCCCAGGCGATCGCGCCCTCCAGTCGCCGCCCGGGCCCCGAGCCCCCGTTCGCCACCCCGTACCCCCGTCCTTCGACCACCAACATGGTAGGTCCGCAGCACAGTTGACGACCAGGCAGTTAGACGTCCGAACGGCGCACGGAGGGCGCCCTTCGAGCACGGAGGGCGCACGCCCGAGACGTTGACCCCGCCCGAACGGCGCGAACCACCACTTCCCCGGCGTCACGACCGCGAGTCACGACTGGGCGTCACCGTCGGCCCCGGCATGGACGGGGAGGCGGCGCAGCCGGACCAGGGTGAGCCAGGTCCGCGCATCGGGCTCCACATAGGCCGCCCGGACCGCGTACCGCCCGGCCACCAGGTCGATCCGCAGATGCTCCTCCTGGCGGCACTCTTCTCCCGTCCACGACGCGTCGAACAGCACCACCGACCCCGGCACCTGCCAGATCACCTCCGGCTCCCAGGCGGCGGCGAGCAGCGCCGCATCGGCACTGCCGAGCAGGGCCTCCTCGGACTCCGCCGCCGACCAGCGCACGAACACGCCCTGCTCCCGGAGCCAGGCCGTGGACGCCGGCTCGTCCGCCAGGACCAGCGCCTCGCTCGGCCCGACCGGAAGGACTCCGGTCAAGCCCTCGACGGCACAGGCCCTGTCGTAGTCAGCCACGGACTCGTCGCCGCCCGCCGATCCCGACCAGGCCGCGAGCACCGCCTCGGGGACGACGACCAGCGGGCCGCCCTGGGACTCCACCCACCTGACCGCTCCGGAAGCCTCATCCACCACCATGCGCGGACCCTACCGACAGGGGGTGACGGTCCACCCCGGCACTCGGCTCCTCGACACTCGATGGCGCCTGCGCCGACTCCGACGACCGTACGGGCTCACGAGGGTCGGCCGCCGGACCGCGACCGCGCAGGCGGTCCATCTCGCGCCACTCCGGACGCAGGGCCGCCAGCGAGGTGGTGGCGAAGTACAGGCCGCCGCCCACCAGGAGCACGGGTATCAGGCCGGAGAGGGCCACCGCCGCACCGGCGAGGAGACCCCCGAGGGGGATGCCCGCCCAGGCCATGGAGTCACCGAGGGCACCGACGCGGCCCAGCAGGTGGCGGGGCACCCGCTCGAAGGTCACCGCCCCGAGGATCGGGTTGAGGAAGCCGGATCCGAAGCCGCCCACCGCGAAGACCGCGAGCACCACACCGATCGGCGCGTCCAGGGCGAGGACCAGGAACCTCGGCGCCCCGCAGAGCAGGAAGCCCGCGAAGAAGACCGCCCGGCGCGGGAGCCGGTGGGCGACGGCCGCCGCGATCAGGCTCCCCGCCACCGCCGCGATCCCCCAGGCACTGCCGGTCAGCCCGATGGCGGCCGGGCCACCGCCGGACTCCTGTGCCCAGAGCGGCACCAGGACCGTCAGGAAGCCCGCATCCAGCAGGTTGGTCACCGCGATCATGACGATCACGGTGAGCAGCAACGGCTCGCCGCGCAGGAAGGTGAAGCCCTCCCGGAACATCTGCCAGTAGCCGGCCGGCTCCTCCCGCTCGGCGCCCTTCACGGACCGTACGGACTGCTCGGAGTGCCGCGACAGCACGCCTCGGCCCATGCCCCGGGGCAGCGCGAACAGCACGACCAGCGCGCCCAGCCCGAAGGCGACCGCGTTCACCGTCAGGCCGGCCATCGGGCCCAGCAGCGCGATCAGCCCGCCGCCCACCGACGGGCCGACCGTCGAGGCCAGTCGCTCGGTGACACCCGAGAGCCCGGTGGCGCGCTCCAGCGGTACCCGGGCGTGGTCGGCCGCCTCGGGGACCATCACCTCCTTGGCCAAGTCCCCCGGGCCGCGCACCGCGCCGACCGTCGCGACCAACACCAGCAGCAGCCAGAACGGCAGCAGGCCCACACCGTGCAGCAGCGGTACCAGGCCCGCCGCGACGGCGCTCACCGTGTCCGTCGTCCAGGAGACGACGCGCGGGCCCAGCCGGTCGACGACCGGCCCCGTGAGCGCCTTGACCAGCACGTACGGCGCCATCTCGACGAAGGCGACCACGCCCGTCATGGTGGCGCTGCCGGTGGTGGCGAGGACGAACCAGGGCAGGGCGATGGCCGAGACCCGGGTGCCGGTGAGCGAGACGGCCATCGCCGACAGCACACCGACCAGTGGCCGGAGGCTGCGCGGGGCGGGGGCCGCCTCGGCGGCGGTCGGCGCCGTCATGACCGCACCCCCGGCCCCCCGGGCCCGTCCGCCGCCCCGGCCTGCTCCGCGCCGTCCGGAGCAGCGCCCCCCGGCGCGGCGTCGTCCTGCGCGGCGTCGTCCTGGTCGGCGGTCGCGGCGGGCTCGGGGAGCACCTGGACGACCACCGCCACCCGCTCGGCACCGGCCGGGGCACCCTCCGCGTCGAACTGCCGGTAGCGGCCGACGACGGCGGCCAGCTCCTCCGTCATGCTGCGGGCCTCCTCGGGGGTGAGCAGGACCGCCATGTCGCTGAGGTCGAGGGCGTGGCGCCAGGCTCGCGGCATGGTCTCGTACCCGTTCAGCGCACGCTGGGCGAGCAGCGTGTGCGCGGCGACGATGGACCGCAGGTAACCGAGGGCCGCCTCCGGCTGTTCGTCCGCCAGCTCCATGTCCGACCACACGGTGAGCTGGTGGACCGCCCGCCACCACCGCTCGCGGGCGTTGCCGCGCTCGGTGTCCTCCGCGACGAACCCGGCGGCCGCCAACTGGCGCAGGTGGTAGCTGGTCGCGCCCGACGTCAGCCCCATCTGCTCGGCCAGCCGCGTCGCGGTGGAGGGCCCGCCCCGGCGCAGCAGCCCGATCAGTTGCACGCGGACGGGGTGGGCCAGGGCCCGCAGGCCCTTGGCGTCGAGCACGACGTCACGCTGCGGGTCGGGACTGTGCGGCCACCGCTCTTCTTCGGTCATGGCAGCAGACTAGAACCGCAAAGACTTCTTCGCAAAGGGTTTTTGCGAAGAAGTCTTTGCGGTTCACCCGGGCCGCCCGGTCCGCCCGGTCCGACGGGTCCGCCGCCCCGGCCTCGTGCGCACAGCCCCCGGTCTCACCCGCACCCCCGGTCTCACTCGCGGGCGACCGCCAGGACCAGGACCACGGTGAGCCCACCACCCGGGGTCTGCTCCACCGCCAGGCGCCCGCCGGCCGCGCGGACCAGGCCGTCCACCGCCGGGCCGGCCGCACCGGCGGGGCGCAGGCCGGACAACAGCCACTGGCGCGCCTCCGGCAGCTCGCTCTGCCCGCGGTCCACCACCCGGAGCTCCACCCGGGCCCGGATCCCGCCCGGCCCCGCACTCGAACCCCTCGCACCCGACCCCGCCGCACCCGACCCCGCCGCACCCGCCGGCCCCTGCGGGGCATCCGTCACGTCCGCGCGCACCAGCACCCTGGCTCCCCACGGGCTGCGCCGGATCGCATGATCGATCAGCCCGGCCAGTGCCGACTCCAGCCGCCGGGCGTCCGCGACCACCACCGGCAGACCGACCGGTATTCGGACCGCCACCTGTCCCGCCCGGCCGCCGCCGCGCAGCACCCGCTGAACCACGTCGGCCACCTGGACGTGCGGCGCCCGCGGACCGCAGCCCTCCGCCCGGTCCGTCCAGTGCACCCGCTCCAGTTCCGGGCGGGTGAGTTCGCGCGGTCCGGCCATCACACCGGGTCGCGGGCGCCCGGGCCCGCCGGCGGGGCCGAACCCCGCCACCTCGTCCGTACCGTTCACACCCCCGCCGGGACCCCCACCCCGGCCACTCCCGCCCGTACCGCCGAACGCACCGAACCCGCCGAGCGCCCGGGCGCCCGACGCGACGTAGCCCCAGAGCTTCCCGCGTGCCATCGCCCTGCCCCTCGTACCTCACCGATCACCGCCGCCAGCCGCGCGGCGGACCGGAGTGGGCCGCGATCCGGGCCCCTTCCGCCAAGCCTGCGCCCCGGCCGCACGGGTGACAATCCGGCTCCTGGGCACGAACCGGGCACAGTACCCCGCCGACCGACCGGAAACGAACCCGCCGACCGACGGGGGTCCCCGCCACCGGCACCGGACCGGCCTGAGCCGGGTCCACGGGGTCCGGCGCCCGCTCTCGCCCGCCCGGCCCGATGGTCCCGCCGAACCTAGACTGGCCCCATGACCCGGCTCAACGACCAGGTCCAGGAGCTGCTCCAGGAGTACGCCGACCTGATCTCGATCACCGGCGGGGACGCCTTCCGGGCCCGCGCCTACGAGAAGGCCGCCCGCGCGGTGGGCGGTCACCCGGAGGACATCGCCGGACTGGACGCCAAGGGCCTCCAGCAGATCCCCGGCGTCGGGAAGTCCACCGCAGAGAAGATCGCCCAGTACCTCGCCACCGGCCGGATGGAGGCCCTGGAGACGCTGCGCGCGGCCATCCCGGCCGGGGTCCGCGAGATGACGGCCATCCCCGGCGTCGGGCCCAAGCGCGCCCTCGCCCTCTACCGCGACCTCGACATCGCCTCCGTCGACCAGCTCGCGGAGGCGATCCGCGCGGACCGGCTGAGCGCCGTGGCCGGCTTCGGCGAACGCAGCGGCGAGCAGATCCTGCGCGGCATCGAGCTGGTGCGGCAGTCCGGCGGGCGGACCCTGCTCGACGCCGCCACCGAACAGGCCGAGCGGATCGTCGCCGCGATCGCGGCCGTCCCGGGCTGCACCCGCTGCGCGTACGCGGGTTCGCTGCGCCGGATGCGCGAGACCGTCGGAGACATCGACGTGCTCGCCACCGCCGAGGACTCCGCACCGCTGATGGCCGCGCTCGCCGGACTCCCCACCGTGGCCGAGGTCATCGTGCGCGGGCCGACCAAGACCTCGGTGCGCACCGCCAAGGGCCTCCAGGTGGACCTGCGGGTGGTGCCGGAGGAGGACTGGGGAGCGGCGCTGGTCTACTTCACCGGCTCCAAGGCGCACAACATCCGGCTCCGCACGATCGCCGTCCGGGCCGGACTCAAGCTCTCCGAGTACGGCCTGTTCGACGCCGAGAGCGGCGAGAAGATCGTCTCGGCCACCGAGGAGGAGGTCTACACGGCGCTCGGCCTGCCCTGGATCGCACCGCCGCTGCGCGAGGACCGGGGCGAGATCGAGGCGGCCCAGCGCGGCGAACTCCCGGAGCTGGTCACCGAGGCGGACCTGCGCGGCGACCTGCACAGCCACACCGATCTCACCGACGGGCTGGCCCCGTTGGAGGAGATGATCGACACGGCGGCCGCCCGCGGCTACGCGTACTACGCCGTCACCGACCACGCGCCCGACCTGGTGATGCAGCGCATGACGGACGAGAAGATGCTCGCCCAGCGCGAGCGGCTGCGCGAACTGGCCGGCCGCCACCGCCGACTGCGCCTGCTGCACGGCACCGAGCTGAACATCGGACCGGACGGCGCCGTGGACTGGCCCGCCGAGTTCCTGGCCGGCTTCGACGTCTGCGTCGCCTCCGTCCACTCGCACTTCGGGGCCGACCGCGCCACCCAGACCCGCCGGCTGATCCGCGCCTGCGAGAACCCGCACGTGCACGTCATCGGCCATCTCACCACCCGGCGGATCGGCCGGCGCGGGCCGATCGACGTCGACCTCGACGCCGTCTTCCGGGCCGCCGCCCGGACCGGGACGGCGATCGAGATCAACAGCTCGCCGCAGCGGCTCGACCTGCGCGACGAGGACGTGCTGCGGGCCAAGCGGCACGGGGTCCGCTTCTCGATCGACAGCGACGCCCACTCCACCCTGCAACTGGCCTACCCGAGGTACGGCGTCGGCACCGCGCAACGGGCGTGGCTGACCACCGAGGACGTGATCAACACCTGGCCGTGGCAGCGTCTGAAGCGGTTCCTGCGCAAGGACGCGCTGCGGTAGCACCCGGTTCCTCCAGCCTGGCCGAATTGCCCTGATTCGGAGCGAGAATCCCTGGTGCAGGGGGCACCGGAGGCGCATGATGGAGGTGGACCTGCGAGGTAGCTGTGGAAGTTCGACCGCAGGAGGCAGTGGCGACAGATCGAGACGGATCAGGGTCTGCCGCTGGTACCTCGGTCGACGATCGAACCGTACGGCCGGAGGACGCGATGTCCGGAGGCCACCCCCTCCTCGCAGGTTCCGCCTGCCCGGCACCGGCCGAAGGCAGGTCGGCCGTCTCGGGCACGCCGAGGCCCGCGTGGTACCCCGAGGGCCGGTGCGCCGACACGCCCCGGCCGAGGGGCGGGCGGACCGGCCCGCGGCGCGGACCGCACTGGGCTACGCCGTCGGCACGGCGTCCCCGGTCTCCCAGGGGTGCACGGCGATGCCCACCCGGTTCCGGACACCGAGCTTGTAGCCAGAGCCGCAAGCGTCGCCTCACCGAGACTGAGCAGTAGAGGGGCGCCGGCCCCAGCGGTAGCCGTAGCCGGCGTCCGCGGCCACCCAGCGGAACGGGATCTCGTCGTGGGTCGCGCGGCGGACCATCTCCCTCGTAAGCCGGACCTTGGTGGCGAACCCAGCGCCTAGTACTCCAGTGTGACTTTGTGTGATCTTGCACTGAGTGTGACTGGGCGGCGCGGCGGATGAGTGGTCGACTTGGCGTGCGAGGCGCTCAGGGAGCCGTTCCGGCTAACCTCCCAGCATGGAGCAGGACTACCCCCTCGTTCGCGACGCGTTCCCCGACCTCATCGCTGAGCTGATCACCCTCTTGGAGGACGAAGAGGAGCATGAGTTGGCCGTTCGTGTCCGGGATGTTCGGCTCGTCGCCCGATGCGACTGTGGCGATGACTTCTGCCAGAGCATCCGAACAGCCGTCCACCCGAAGGGACAGCCGTACGGTGAGGGCCATCGATGCGTGCCGCTCCTGCCCTCGAAGGGCATGCTTGTCCTGGACGTCGTGGACGACCGGATCATGTACATCGAGGTACTGGACCGGCCGCCGATGAACGACCAGCACGACCTGCGTCCCTGATGCCCCCGGGGCGACCGCCGGCTACGGCGCTCGGACCTCGCCAAACCGGGAGCTCAGTCACACCGAGCCCGCGTGAGAGCTGGAACGGCCACCGCGTGATCATCGGGGGTTGTGTGGACTCCTGAAGATCGTGCGGTGGCCGTGGGCCACAGCCTAGACGCAGCCCGCTGGCGGGCGATGTTCGACCAGGCCATGGCCAGGGTCGCGGGCCGATTCCGGCGGGTGGAGCCGCGCGCGACCGCCCGTGCCTTCGTGCTCGGCCTGTTGTCCGGGATCGAGCGGAAGAACTGCTGGCGGCTGGCCGAGCAAGCGCCGGCCACGTCCGCCCCGGGCCGATGCAGCGGCTCCTGCGAAGCGCCCGCCGGGGCGCGGACGAGGTCCGCGACGAGGTCCGCGGCTACGTCTTCGACCACCTCGGCGCCGACGACGGCGTGCTGATCGTCGACGAGACCGGATTCCTCAAGAAGGGCGCCGCGTCGGCGGGCGTGCAGCGGCAGTACACCGGCACCGCCGGGGCTTGTATCTGAATAACTGTCAGGGTTGACCTGTTTCGTGGACTTCGTCGGGTAGGTGGGCTCGGAGCTGTTCCAGGGTGCGAGCCGGCGATCCGGGCAACGGTGTGACGACGACGCGGTGCAGGTCCAGGAGTCGGTGTCCGTCCTGGAACTGGTTGGAGAGATTCGTGCGGGTGACGCCCAGCAGCTCCGCCAGAAGGGTGCTGGTGATCGCCCTGCGGCGGCGCAACAGCGCCGCCAGGAGACGGTGGTAGTGGTCCAGGCTGCTGGTTTGCGGGTGGAGGTAACTGCGCGGACGGTGGAAGCGTCGTTGGAAGGCAGCCTCGGCCATGGCGTCCCATTACGGCTCCGAGACTGCCACCAGGCGTTCGAAGTCGGACCGCGGGATGCCGGTCAGGGCCGGATCACTGAGCATCGCGGTCAGGACGGGATCGATCCGCCGGCCGGTCGCCGGTGCCTCTGGCGTTCGAGGCGGGACGGGGGCCAGGGTGTAGTTCCAGTCGCCGTGGAACGCGTCGGGCGTGATCGGCAGAGCCTTGAACTCGGCGAGGTTGACGCTCGTGCCAAGGAGGTAGCTGCCAGTGTCCAGCTCGGCCCCGATGGTCAGTCCGGTGCGGGTGGTCGTCGCAGCGATGGTCTCGATGACGACTTGATAGCTGGTCAGCGGTCGGCCATGCGTTTGGTGTGATGAGGCGAGTAGATGGTGGAGAAATCCCGTCAGGGGCACGATTCGAAACCAGAATATATCGAAGGTTGTAATGAAGTGAACATCGAAGACCTCATGAACTACCTGGTGGAGCACAGGGCACCCAACCTACCCCCGGCCTACCTTTCCGAGCAGCTCTTGTCGCTCTCGTGGATTCTCGATGGCGAAGGTGGTCGAATCTTTGAGATCGGCAAGGGCTGGTTGAATTCAGGTGACGAGTTCCGTGCATCTGTCGCACTCGGCCTGGATGAAGCGTTCATGGCCGACTCCTGGGATGAATTGGTCGAACTGGCCGACTCCCTGAAGGTGAAATTTCCTTCGATGGCCTCGGATGTAGAGAATTGGCTGAATAATGCCCGCCGCTCCTACGTAAGCCGCGGAGAAGCCCCGGCACCCGGTGGAGACGCCATTTAGGCTCAGCCAACTGAAGGTCTCCCACCTACCTTGATTGTCTGGTTGGCCGTGGCCGTCGGTGTTTCGAACCGTACGTTCAGGCTGTGGCCTCTGCGAGGCCTCCAGTCCTGCTTGACGGCAACCTGACGCCAACGCAGTCAGACGCGGGTGCCCGACGAGCGTCTCGTTGGGCACCCGCGTATCTGTGGGTGGTTGATCGGCATGGCCCGCGAGCTGCGCGGCGCGCGGCGCCGTACCGGATTCACGGGTTCAGAAGTATCGTCGCCTACCGCCGCTGACTCTCTTGCGAGGGAAGCCCCTCCGTAGATCTGGCTCAATTCGGATGGGGCCTCATGGGCGTCTGACGGCGGTGGCTGACAGCAACGTCAGTAGACGGGTGCTGTACAAGATGGTGCGTCGTCGGGTCAGGTAGCGGGCTGGGTTGGGTTCGCGGCGAGCGTTGCACAGGAGGCAGATGAGTCTCGTTGGGAGGTGGAGCCGAACGAGGGCATACACCGTCGCGGTCACCCGATGTGGATATGGCCCAACAGCTTCTCGATCAGCACAAGTCCCACGCCCTGTTCAAGGAGGAAAGTCGCTGGCGATTGCCGGAGGTCGTGGAAACGGATCCGGCGGAGCAGAGTGTTGAAGTGCCGGGTAAGGGCGGTTCCCTCGATGGGGCTGTCATCGGGACGGATGAGAGAGAATCCGCCGCCCTTCCAGGCAGTGCCCGCTGCCTCGCGCTCCTGGTGCTGCTGATCGCGGCGCTGTTCGTTGGTGCGTTGAGGGTGCAGCGAATGCTGACGGTTGCACCGGCCAGATCGAGGTCTTCCCAGCGCAGGCCGAGGGGTGCACCCCTTCCGGAGTCCAGTGCGCAGGGCGAGTTCGGACAACGCGTGGAGATTCCACTCGTGGCGGGCGCCGATCACCGCACGCTCGTGCCGCGCGTCCAGGGCGCGCAGATAGAGACCACCTCGACGACACCGGCGGCCGGGAGAATCGAGAGTACGACGGCAACCAGCCAACCGGTCCAACCGACCTCGGGCACCCTCAGGATGAACCCGGAGCGGCACCAGGAGTACAACCAGGCCCACCCCGTCTGCAGGCACCGCACGGTCGATGCCGCCCGCCGAAGCCACTGCACGCATCCCCGGGCATCAAAACCCGCGCACCGACCAAGACGACTACCGCACCGCCCGCCCCGGCCGGTTCCGGGACGCCTTCGGTCGCCCCTGCCGAACCGCCGGGGCGCGGTACCGTTCATCGCCACCAATCACCGGCAAGTTCACCGGCCGACGCCCCCGCCGGCCCGCCACGGAGGACCACCCGATGACCGACGACCGCCCGTCCGCAGGCCGCGCCTCCGCCGCCTCGACCCCGGGCCCGCCGGCCGACCGGGCGTGCGGCCGATGACCGACACCGCGCCCGACTACCGTCGACTCGCCGCCGTCGGACCGTACTTCGCCCTGGATGCCGCCGCCTCGCCCGCCGAGGCCCCGCCGACCGGGTTCCGGCCGCTGCGCGAGCTGTACGCGCAGGGGCCCGACGCGCCGCTGGCCGAGCGGACGCGCGTGGTGGCCCGCCGGCTCGGCACCGCCGAACCCCGGGTGGCGGCCTCGATCCTGCACCTCGGACTGGCCGCCCGGTTCTGCTCGGTGACCCTCGGCGCCGCCGTCCTGCTGGGCACCGTGCCCGCACTGGACCCCGACCGCGCCCATGTGCGCGTGCCCGAGCAGGGCCCGATCGACCTGTGGACGCCGTACGAGCCGGCGCAGCCGCACCGGGCGGACGACGAGCAGCTCGCCGAGCGGCTCCACCGCGTGCTCCTCCAGGGCCAGTTGACGCTGCTCGCGGCCGCCGTCCGAGCGGCCGTACCGCTCTCCGGCAAGCTGCTCGACGGCAATGCCGCCTCCGCGTTGGCGGGGGCGCTGCGCATGGTGGACGCCCATGCGGCCCCCGGTCGGGCCCGCGCCCTCGTCGCGGAGCTGCTGCGCCGGCCGCCGCTGGCCGGCACCGGGGCGCTGCGCACCACCGGCTTCCGGCGGAACAGTTGTTGCCTCTACTACCGGGTCGGCCCGGGCTCGGGCGTCTGCGGCGACTGCTGCTTCACCAGCCCGCCCCGCCGTACCTGATCCCGGCGCCGCGGCCCGCGCCCGGCCTGTCCGGGACCGGGCGCGGGCCGCCGATCCCCACCCGGCGCCGATGCCCGTGGCGGCGGGTGGAGCCTTCCGGCGGACGCGGTCAGACCGCGACCGCCTCCTCCATCTCCTCCTCGGCCTCGGCCGCCGCGTCGGTCCGCCCGCCGACGAGGGCCGGACCGCGCTTCTCGTACCGGGCCGCGCCGACCATCACCGCGCCGCCCAGCAGCAGCCAGAGCGCCAGCGTCAGCACGTGCCCGCCGAGCCCGGCGCCACCGTCGAAGTAGAGGATGCTGCGGGCGCCCTCCATGAATCCGGCGCCGGTCCAGAACGCGTGCAGGCCACCGAAGAAGCCGTTCTGCAGCTCGGGTCGGTAGATGCCGCCGGAGGTGGTGAAGTTCAGCATCACGAACAGCACCATCATCGTCAGCGTGGTCCAGCGCTTCAGGAAGCTGTGCAGGCCGATGCCGATCGCGATGACACCCGCCGAGTACAGCCAGCCGAGCGCCCAGACGGCCGCCAGGTCGTGGTCCACGACGTGGAAGACCGGTCCCGCGGTGACGATGCCGATCACGCTCACCGCCAGCGAGACGGCGAGGCCGACCAGGGCCCGGATCCGCATGCCGAGCGCGGCGCCGGCCGCGCCGATCACCGCGACGCTCGCGTAGGAGCCGATGCTGAGCGCGACCAGCAGGAAGAACAGGCCCTGACCGGTCGGATCGCCCTTGCTGGGCGTGGTCAGGTCGGTGACGGCCAGCGGCACGCCCTGCTTGTCGGTGACGTTCTGGAACACCGCTTCCGCCGCCATCGCGGAGGTGTCGGACCCGCCCTTGGCGACGATCAGTTCGGGGCTCCGGGTGTCCGGCAGGAACGCGCCGACCAGCTCGCGGTCGCGCAACTGCTGCTCGGCGGCCTCCCGGGTGGGCAGGGTGCTGACGTCGAGGGCCGGGCCGGCCTTGGCCCGGACGGCGTCCGCGAGGCCCTGCGCCTGTGCGGAGGTACCGACGACGGCGACCTTCAGGTGGTGCGGCTCGGGCTGGTGGAAGGCGCCCTGGTAGGCGAGCGCCATGCCCAGGCACATCAGCAGCGGGGTGATCAGGTGGACGGCGAGGTGCTTGAGCGAGTGCCCCAGGGTGGGCGCTGCCGCGGTGGTCTGGGGTGAGCTCATGGCGTTCGTTTCATCCTCCGGTGTTGCATCCAGAACAGATGGTAAATGCAACCATCTAGATGCAGTGTACAACCATTGTCGGGGCGGGCGAAAGCCCCGACCCCGGCACGAACCCCGGCCCCGGAAACCCCGCCCTGCTCAGCCCAGCTCGAACACCCCGTACGAGAACCCGTCCGCCCGCAGCTCGCCGTCGACCACCCGCACCCCCTGCACGTCCAGCGGCCGCACCCGGGCCGGGCCGACCGCCCCGGAAGCACCCGGCAGCGCCGGCCCGAGCGGCACCGCGCCCGGCTCCCGCCGCGGATTGACCACGACCAGGTACCGCCCCGCCCGGGTGTACACCAGCGGGTACCCGGCGCTGCGGACCTCGACCGTGCCGCCCGCACCCAGCCCCGGATGAGCCCGTCGAAGCGCGATCAGCCGCCGGACGGTGTGCAGCAACGACGTCGGGTCGGCCCGCTGCGTGGCGACGTCCGGGCGGTGCGGATCGGGGTCGACGGGCAGGTAGAGCCGCTCGGCGGGAGCGGTGGAGAAGCCCGCGTTCGCCCCGGGCTCCCACTGCATCGGCGTGCGCGAGCCGGCCCGGTTGTACTGCGGACCGAGCACGCTGCCCTCCACGTCGGGCAGCCCGGGCAGGTACCGCATGCCGATCTCGTCGCCGTAGTAGACCGCCGGCAGGGTGGGCCAGGTGAGCTGGAAGGCGAAGGCCGGGGCGAGCTGTTCGGCGGTGCGCGGGCCGGTGGCGAGCCGGGAGAAGTCGTGGTTCGCGGTGGGCAGCGCGATGTACCCGGCGCCTTCGGTGAGTTCGGCGGCGCCGCGCCAGGCGTCGAGGAAGGTCCGCGGCGTGCCGCGGCCCTCGGCCTCGAAGTAGCAGGGGCCCTGCTTCCAGTGCTCCTCGACCGTTCCGGCGCCGTTGTTCCAGAGCGAGCGCAGCGGCAGGCCGTGGTCGGCGCCGCCGAACTGCAGGAAGAAGTCGGCGTGGAACCCGGCCGCGACCGCGGTGGCCGGGTCGCCCCACTCCGCGAGCAGCGCGGCCTGCGGGTGGGCACGGTCGAGCCAGTCGCGCAGCTCGGTCCAGAGCTTGGCGGTCTCGACGAACCCGGGGTCGTCCTTGACCAGCGAGGAGGCCATGTCGACGCGGAAGCCCGCCAGGCCGAGGCCGAGCCAGTGCGCCATGATCCCGCGCAAAGCGGCGCGGTTGGCGCGCGGGCCGTCGGCGTCCACCGGCTGGCGCCAGGGCTGGTCGGAACGGCTTTGCGCGTAGCCGAAGTTGAGCGCGGGCTGGCAGTCGAAGAAGTTCGGCCGGTACCAGCCGGGGCGACCTCCGGGCGAGGCGACGAATCCGTCGACCGGGCGGTCCGACCAGATGTACCGGTGGTCACCCGGGTCCTCGACGGCGGCGAGGAACCAGGGGTGCCGGTCGGAGGTGTGGCCGGCGACCAGGTCGAGCAGGATCCGGATGCCCCGGCCCCGCGCCGCCTCGACCAGCGCGGCCAGGTCCTCGGTGGTGCCGTACCGGGGCGCGGGCGCGAGGTAGTCGCTGACGTCGTACCCGGCGTCGCGGAACGGCGAGGCGAAGCAGGGGTTCAGCCAGACCGTGTCGACGCCGAGCCAGGCCAGGTGGTCGAGGCGCTCGGCGATGCCCGCGAAGTCGCCGACGCCGTCGCCGTCGGAGTCGGCGAAGGTCTGCGGATAGATCTGGTAGAGGACGGCGTCGGCCAGCCAGTCGGGGCCGGGGCGGGTCGAGGTCATGGGGTGGATCCTCCTGCCGGGTGCCGGGGTCCGGGTCCACCGATTCTCGTCCAATCCCGGCCGTCCCGACAGTCCCCGTCCGGCACTTCCCCCACCCCGGAACCCTCCCGAGCCCACCCCGGAGCCCTCCCGAGCCCTCCTCGGACCTCTCCCGAGCCCCGCCGCCGCCCCCTCCCCCGCCCGCAGCCCCGCCGGCTACCGGCCGCCCACCGCGCAGGCCCGGGTGAACGCCTTGGCCCGGCGGGTGATCTCGGCCCAGTCCCCGGCGGCGACGACGTCCGGCGCCACCACGTCCGTCCCCGCGCAGACCGCGAGCGCGCCCTGCGCGAGGAACTCCGCGGCGTTGCCCGCGTTGACGCCGCCGGAGGCGACCAGCGGGACGTCGGGATAGGGGCCGCGCAGGTCCTTGAAGTAGCCGGGCCCGAACGCCCGCGCCGGGAAGATCTTCACGGCTGCGGCGCCGAGGTCGACGGCCTGGGCGACCTCGGTGGGCGTGAGCGCGCCCAGCACGACCGGCACCCGGGCGGCGTGCGCGGCGCGTGCCACCTCCGGCCGGAGCCCGGGGGTGACCAGGAACGAGGCACCGACGGCGATCGCCTCCTCGGCCTGCTCGGCGGTCAGCACGGTACCGACCCCGACGCGCCAGCCCTCGCGTGCCGCACGGCGCAGATGGGTCGTCACCTCCGGTGTGGTGTAGGTGAATTCGGTCAGGTTGATGCCGCCCTCGGCGAGCGCGGCGCACAGTGCGACGGCATCCGGTATCCGGGGAGCGCGGACGACGGCGATGACGGGCGAGGCGACCAGCACCGCCTGAAGGCGGGTGAGCACGGAGGGCGTGGGGTTCATAGGGCTCGGGTTCCTCGATCGGTTCGGCGCAGGGCGCGCCCGGGCCGGGCGCCCGTGGTGCGGCCCTGCTGGACGACGGCGGTGCCGTTGACGTAGACGTGCTCGATTCCGGTGGCGGGCCGCCGGGGCTGCTCGAAGGTGGCGGCGTCCTGGACGCGTTCGGGGTCGAAGAGCACCAGGTCGGCGTGGAATCCGGGAGCGATCCGGCCGCGCCGGTCCAGCCGCAGCCGGGCGGCGGGGCGGCCGGTCATCCGGGCGATCGCCTGCTCCAAGGTGAGTACGCCCAACTCCCGTCCGTAGTGCGCGAGATAGCGGGGGAACGTTCCCCAGGCGCGCGGATGCGGCCGGGCGCCGACCAGCAGACCGTCGCTGCCGACGGTGTGCACACGGTGGCGCATGATCGCCCGGACGTTCTCCTCGTGGCCGACGTGCTGGAGGATGGTGGTGGCCAACTCGTCACGGCGCAGCAGGTCGAGGAAGACCTCCGTGCCGCTGCGGCCCTGCTCGGCGGCGAGTTCGGCGACGGTCCGGCCGACCGTCCCCGCCAGTTCCGGGTTCCTGACGCCGGAGAGCTGGATGGTCGCCCAGTCGGTGACCACCCCGTGGCAGCCGTCGCTGCCCTTCTCCTCCACCTCGTACCGGATCCGCTCGCGCGCGGCCGCGTCGCCGAGCCGGGCCAGGGTGGCCGGCGGACCGCCCTCGGTGGCCCAGCCGGGCAGCAGGGCGGCCAGTGTGGTGGAGCCGGGCAGGTAGGGGTAGCTGTCCAGGGTGAGGTCGATGCCGTCGGCGAGCGCCCGGTCGACGAGGTCGAGCAGTTCGCCGGCCCGCCCCTGATTGACGCCGAAGTTCATGGTGGCGTGGGTCAGGTGCAGCGGGCAGCCGGCCCGGCGGGCGATCTCCACCATCTCGGCGTAGCCCTCCAACGCACCCGCGCCGTAGGAGCGTTGGTGCGGCGCGTGGAAGCCGCCGTACTCGGCGACCACGCGGCAGAGTGCGACCAGTTCGGCGGTGTCGGCGTACATCCCGGGCGTGTAGGTCAGGCCGCTGGAGAGACCGACGGCGCCCTCGGCGAGGCCCTGGGCCAGCAGTTCGCGCATCCGGTCCAGTTCGGCGGCGCTCGGCGCCCGGTTCTCCCAGCCCATCGCGAGCATCCGCAGCGAACCGTGCGGGACGAGGTAGCAGGCGTTGACGGCGGGGCCGGTCCGGTCCAGCCGGTCCAGGTAGCCGCCGACGGTGCGCCAGTCCCAGTCGAAGCCCTCCGGGTCGCCGTTCCAGCCAGCGATCTGGCGGCGCAGCGCCGGCAGCGTGGTGTCGTCCACCGGTGCGTACGAGAGCCCGTCCTGGCCGAGGACTTCGCAGGTGACGCCCTGGGTGACCTTGGCGGGGTGGTCGGGTTCGAGCAGCAGGGCGAGGTCGGAGTGGGCGTGCATGTCGATGAAGCCGGGGGCCAGGACGAGACCGTCGGCGTCCACCTCGCGGGCGGCGCCGAGGCCGTGCCCGAGCTCGGTGATCCGCCCCTTCCCGATCCGGACGTCGGCCCGGTACCGGTCGGCGCCGGTGCCGTCGACGACGGTGGCCCCCTTGAAGACGAGGTCGCCGCCCGGGGGCTGATCGTTCATCAGAAGTACGTCCTGACCAGGCCGGTGACCTTCGGGTTCGCGGCGGAGGCGTCGTCCAGCACCGGGAGCAGCGTCCACTTGTCGAAGGCGGTGCACGGGTGGGAGACCCCGAGCCGCAGCACCGCGCCGACCGGCGCGAGGTCACCCGCGTCGCGCAGGAAGGCGTGCTGGTCGTTGAGCGCGGTGATCCGGGCCGCCGTCCCGGTCAGCACCGCTCCACCCCGGACGAGTTGCGGCTCCGGCAGGCCCTCGTCGAAGGGCAGGTCGCGCTTGCCGGCGTCCAGCAGGGCCAGCTGCGGCTCCGGCCGGGAGACCACCCGCGCCCAACCGTGCAGGGCGCTGCGGAAGGGCGCCGGGCCCGCACCCCGGACCAGCGGCGAGATCCCCCGGTAGAAGCCGTCGTCGTGGGCGATGTAGGCGCCCGAGCGCAGGACCACGGCGGCCTCCGGCAGCGCGGCCAGCTCCTCGACCACCAGGTCGAAGTAGGCGCTCCCGCCGGCCGTGACCACCGGCGGGGCCCCGTCGGCGTAGGCGCCGGCGAGCCGGCCGTGCAGCTCGGCGAGTGCCCGCAGGTAGCCGCGGACGGTGGCCAGGCCGTCGGCGGTCGCGTCGTGGGCCAGCGCGCCCTCGTAGCCGCCGATCCCCGCCAGCCGCAGCGTCGGGGCGCGCAGCACCGCGGCGGCGACCTCCACGGCGGCGTCGACGCCGCGCGCGCCGGTGCGCCCGCCGGGGCCGCCGAGTTCGACCAGCACCTCGACCGGCCGTTCGGCGCCGGCCGCGCGCAGGGCCTCGTCCATCAACCGGACGCTCTCGGTGGAGTCCACCCAGGAGACGAAGGCGAACGACGGGTCGGCGGCCAGCTCGGCGGCGAGCCAGCCGAGCCCGGCCGGGTCGAGCAGGGTGTTGGCCAGCAGGATCCGCCGGACGCCGAACGCCCGCGCCACCTGGACCTGCGGCAGGTTGGCCAGGGTGATGCCGTGGCTGCCGGCGTCCAGCTGCGCCTGCCAGAGCGCGGGCGCCATCGTCGTCTTGCCGTGCGGGGCGAGTGCGACACCCGCCTCGGCGCACCAGTCGGCCATCGTCCGCACGTTGTGGTCGAGCGCGGCGGCGTCCAGGGTGAGCAGCGGGGTGCCGAACCCGGCGAGGGTGGGCCCGGTGGCGAGGTAGTCGCGCACGGTCGACCCCCAGGCGGCGGGCGGCAGCGCCTTGAACCGCCAGTCGAGCACCTCGTCGGCGAGGGCCGCCACCGCGCCGGCGTCGATGCCCGGCCCGGTGCCACTGCTTGCGAAGGTCTGGTCCACCATCTTCTCCTTACGTGTTGCAACATGTGCAACGAGGGTTGCACATGCTGGCATCACGGTTCTAGCATCGGCGCCGGACGAAGGTCAACGGAAACGGTCAGCCGCAGCACACGAGGAGCCCACCAGATGCCCCGACAGGACGCCGCCGTGAGCTCGGGCACTCCGCCGCTCCACAGCCCGACGGCGGACAGCCCGGCGGCGCGGGGCACATCGGGACAGGGCGCGTCGGCCCAGGCCGCATCCGTGGAACAGGGCGCATCGGCGGAGCAGGGCGCGTCGACCCAGGCCGCGTCGTCGGACCGGGCCGCGCCCGCGGGTCCGTCGACGGCGGCCCCGACCGCGGTCTGCCTGGGCGAGTCGATGGCGGTGCTGCTGCCGGACCGGCCGGGCCCGCTGGAGCAGGTGGAGAACTTCCGGCTCTCGGTCGGCGGCGCCGAGTCCAACGTGGCGGGCGCACTGGCGGCGCTCGGCGTGTCGAGCGCCTGGATCAGCCGGGTGGGCGACGACGGCTTCGGCCGCCGCCTGGTCGGCGAGGTCGCCGCCCGCGGGGTGGACGTCTCGGCGGTCGCCGTCGACCCGCACCGCCCGACCGGCCTCTACCTCAAGGAGGTCGGCGGCTCCACCGGCGCCCGGTACGACCTCGGGCCCGGGCGCAGCCGGCTGCACTACCACCGGCGCGGCTCGGCCGCCGCCGCGCTCTCCCCCGCCCTGCTGGACGACCCGGCCGCCGTCCGCCTGCTGGCCGGCGCCCGCCTGCTGCACCTCTCCGGCATCACCGCCGCCCTGTCCGACGACTGCCTGGCCCTGCTGCGCGTCCTGCTCGCCGAGCGCCGCCCCGGCCGGCTGACCAGCTTCGACCTGAACTGGCGCCCCACGCTCTGGCTCGACCGCGACCCGGCCGTGCTGCCCCCGCTGCTGGACGCGGCCGACCTGCTGCTGCTCGGCTCCGACGAGGGCGAGGCCGCCCTCGGCACCGGCGACCCGCAGGCGCTGCGCCGCCGCTTCCCCTCGCCCGCCACCGTGGTCGTCAAGGACGCCGCCCGGACGGTCACCGCGCTGGAGCGGGACGGCACGTCCGTCACCGAGCCGGCCCTCGCCGTCGAGGTGGTCGAGGCCACCGGCGCGGGCGACGCCTTCGCGGCCGGCTACCTCGCGGGCACCGTACGCGGCCTGGACCAGCGCCGCCGACTGCGGCTCGGCCACCTCAGCGCCGCCTGCGCGCTCACCGCCCACGGGGACCAGGCCGAGCTGCCGTCCGAAGCGGTGGTCGCCGCACTCCTGAACGCCTCTCCCCGGGACTGGGCCGCCACCCGGTTCTCCGCGGGTGGCATCGTGTCCCCCGTACTGCCCGCGGCGGTGCCGCCCGGGCCGGCCCTGTCCGCGACGGCGGGGCCGGCGACCGGGGGCGGGGCCTCCGACCCTCGACCGGCCACCTCCCCGGCCCTTGGAGCACGATGAGCCAGACCGTCACCCGCGCCCTGCGCATCCTCGCCGAGCTCGGCGAGGGCGAGCGCTCCCTGGACCAGCTCGCCGAACTGCTCGGCGTGCACAAGACCACGGTGCTGCGGCTGCTCCAGAGCCTCGAAGAGGAACGATTCGTCTACCGCGACCCGGCCTACCGCTACCACCTCGGCGCCGGCCTCTTCGCGCTCTCCGGCCTCGCCCTGGAGCAGCGCGGCGTCCGCCGGATCGCCGCGCCGCACCTGGCCGAGCTGAACGCCGCCACCGGCCAGACCGTCCACCTGGCCGCGTACGAGGGCGGCGAGGTGGTCTACATCGACAAGTACGACTCGCGCCACCCGGTCAGGATGTACTCGCGGATCGGCCTGCGGGCGGCCCTGCACAGCGCCGCCGTCTCCAAGGTGCTGCTCGCCGACCTGCCGGTGCCCGAGCGGCGCCGGGTGGTGGCCGGCATCGACTTCACCCCGCACACCGCCCGCACCCTGACCACTCCCGAGGCGCTGCTCGCCGAGCTGGAGAAGGTGGCGGCCCAGGGCTGGGCCCAGGACCACGCCGAGCACGAGGCCTTCATCAACTGCGTGGCCGCGCCGATCCGGGACGCCAGCGGACGCGTCGTCGCCGCCGCCTCGATCTCCGTGCCCGACGTCGTCCTCCCCTACGAGCAGGTGCTGGAGCTCCTGCCCCAGTTGCTCGCGACCACCCGCGCCGTCTCCGCCGACTGCGGGCAGACCCCCTGAGCGGCCGCCCCACCCCGGACCGGCCACCCCGACCCAACCAACCGGCCGACCCGACCGGCCGACCCACCGGACCGACCGACCCGCCCCACCAACCGAGGAAGCCCATGAGCGACAAGACCGAGATCCGCACCGACGGCGCCCCCGCCCCGGCCTGGATGTTCTCCCAGGGCGTCCGCAAGGGCCCCATCCTGCAGGTCTCCGGCCAGGGCCCGCAGGACCCGGCCACCGGCGAGTACCTGTACCACGGCGACGTGAAGGCACAGACCCGGCGGACGCTGGAGAACGTCAAGGCGATCGTGGAGGCCGGCGGCGCCACCATCGAGGACGTGGTGATGTTCCGCGTCTACCTGACCAAGCGGGCCGACTTCCCGCTGATGAACGAGGTCTACGCCGCCTTCATCGAGGAGAACGTCAAGCCGGGCGGGGTGAAGCCCTGCCGCACCACGATCTTCGTCGAGCTGCCGCAGGAGCCGATGCTGGTCGAGATCGACGCGCAGGCCGTGATCGGCTGAACGGCCGCCCGACGACGCGAAGGGGCCCGGACCGGAGTCCGGGCCCCTTCGCGCACCACGTGGTCACCGCCCGGCGGTGACCGCCTGCTCGACGGCCGCACCGCCGCGCGCCACGACCGTGCCGCCGGCGCCGCCGGCCCGCCGCTCCAGCGCGCCGGAGAGCAGCGCGACACCGAGGGCGAGGGCGGCCATCAGCCCGCCCACCCAGTTCGGCGCGTCGTAGCCGAGCCCGGAGGAGATGACCAGCCCGCCGAGCCAGGCGGCGAGCGCGTTGCCCAGGTTGAAGGCCGCGATGTTGGCGGCCGAGGCCAGCGTGGGCGCGCCGGCGGCCTGGTCCATCACCCGCTTCTGCAGCGGAGCGACGGTCGCGAAGCCGAACACCCCGATCAGCGGGATGGCGACGATCGAGCCGACCCTGCTGTGCGAGGCGAGGGTGAAGGCGAAGAGCAGCACCGCCAGCACCGCCAGGATCACGTAGAGGCTGCGCATCAGCGCGCGGTCGGCGAACCAGCCGCCGAGCAGGTTGCCGACGAACAGGCCGACGCCGAAGAGGAAGAGCAGCCAGGTCACGCTGGAGGGGGCGAAGCCCGCCATCTCGGTCATCATCGGCGTGATGTAGGTGAACATCGCGAAGATGCCGCCCCAGCCGAGCACCGTCATGCTCAGCGCGAGCCAGATCTGCGGCTTGCGGAAGACCGCCAGCTCCGGGCCGAGCCGGGTGTCCTCGGCGCGCGGCTGGACGGGCACCAGCGCCGCGATGCCGGCGAAGCCGATCGCCCCGAGCGCCGCGACCACGTAGAAGGTGGAGCGCCAGCCGAAGTGCTGGCCGAGCAGGGTGCCCATCGGGACACCGAGCACGTTGGCGGCGGTGAGCCCGGTGAACATCAGGGCGATGGCGCCGGCCCGCTTGTGCGGGGCGACGAGGTCGGCGGCGACCACCGAGCCGATGCCGAAGAAGGCGCCGTGCGCGAAGGCCGCGAGCACCCGGCCGACCAGCAGCAGCCCGAAGGCGGGCGCGACGGCGGAGACCAGGTTGCCGGCGATGAACAGGCCCATCAGCATCAGCAGCATCCCCTTGCGGGGGATCCGGGTGCCGAGGACGGTGAGCAGCGGGCCGCCGATCACGACGCCGAGTGCGTAGCCGGAGATGAGCAGGCCGGCGGTGGGGATGGACACCGAGAAGTCGCCGGCGACCTCGGGCAGCAGGCCCATGATCACGAACTCGGTGGTGCCGATGCCGAAGGCGCTGATCGCCAGCGCCAGGAGCGCGAGGGGCATGAGGGGACCGCTTTCCAGAGCGTACAGACGATTGCGTGTGCAACTACCAGCGTCGACAATACGACCGCACGCCGGATACTTGCAAGCGCCTGCTATCTCCACCCGCAATCCCACCGGCACCGCACCCCGACCTCCGGCACCCGAACCGCCCCGCACACCTTGCCCTCCCTCGACGAAATGATTAGGTTAGGCTCACCTAACTACCGGAGGTCGCCATGAGCCCCAGCCCCGTCGACGTCGAGGCGCCCGAACCCACCGCCGCCGAACGGGTCTGCAGCCTGCTCAGCGCCACCTCCTCGGTGGTCATCCGCGCCTGCGGCGAGCACCACGACCTGGACACCCCGGTGTCGGTGCACGGCTCCCGGCTGCGCCTGCGCGCCCCGCTCGACGCGCCGCTCACGCTCGCCGTCACCCGCGAACAGGACGGCCTCGCCGTCGTCCTGGACCTCACCGACATCGCCCCGGTCGCCGTCCGCGACCGCGTCCGCGGCCGCCTCACCCTGGCCGGCCGGCTCCACCTGGCCCACCTCGCCGACGACGGCCTCAGCGTCCACCTGCGACTCGACGTCGCGCACGCCGTCCTCTCCACCCCGTACGGCACCACCGCCCTCACCGGCGCCGACCTCTCCCTCGCCGCGCCCGACCCGCTCGCCCGTTTCGAGGCCGCGATGCTCACCCACCTCGCCGACGACCACCCGGACGCCCTCGCCCTGCTCGCCCGGCTGCTGGACCGGGAGCTGCTCGCCGGACACCCCGACATCCGCCCGCTCGCCCTCGACCGGTACGGCCTGGTGCTCCGCCTGGACCACCCGTACGGCCACCGCGACGTCCGTCTGGTCTTCCCCGAGCCGGCGCGCGACGCGGACGAGTTCGGGCACCGCGTGCACCAGCTGCTGACCGCCGCGAACAGCGACCTGCCCGCCCACCGGTCCTGACCGGGCATCGGACGACGCCCCCCGAACTCGACACCCGCCCGAACCAGGCGCCCCCCGAACGCCACCCCGCACCCTGCACCCCGCGCCCCCGCCGCAGGAATTGCCGAGCGGAATTGACGGCCCGTCCGACTCCGGACGGGCCGGCCGAATTCGGGGACGGAGCCACTCGGAAACGGTCCGGACAACCGAAACCGAAATACCGGAGCGAGCAACCGGACGTGAGAGCGGGTCAACCATCACATTCGCCTCGAACAGGGGGGATGAACTGCACTGCAAATACGGGGACGGAAAACGAAAGCGGCCGGCCCGGCTCACGAAGGATATTCGTGAGCCGGGCCGGCCTGGGCGTGTCCCGCGCCCATGATCCACTGGTGGTGCGGCGATCACCCGGTCGAGCGGTCACCCGACATGACCATCCCGGGAGGTCGTTCGCCCCGCACCCAGCGGTGGTCCGACCTCAGGTCAGATGGAGACGCCGTGCGCCCGCAGGTAGGCGATCGGGTCGATGTCCGAGCCGTACTCCGAGCCGGTGCGGATCTCGAAGTGCAGGTGCGGGCCGGTCACGTTGCCGGTCGCACCGGAGAGGCCGATCTGCTGGCCGGCGGTGACGGCCTGACCGACCTTCACACCGATCGAGGACAGGTGCGCGTACTGGGCGTACTTGCCGTCGGCGAGCTTGATCTCGACCTCGTTGCCGTAGGCGCCGCCGTTGCCGGCCTTGACCACGGTGCCGGCCGCGATGGCGCGCAGCGGGGTGCCGGTGGAGGCGACGAAGTCGGCACCGGTGTGGTGACCGGAGGACCACATCGAGCCGGCCACGCCGTAGGCGGTGCCGAGCTTCGGGTTGGCGACGGGGGCGACGTAGCCGGAGGTGGCGGCCACGGCGGCCGGGGCCTGGGTGGCGGCCGGCGCGGCCGGCTTGGCGGCGGGGGCGGCCGGCTTGGTGGCCGGGGCCTGCGCGGGCTTGGCGGCCTGGACCGGCTTCGGGGTGGCGGGCTTGGCGGCCGGCTTCACCGAGTCCTGCGAGACCTGCGGCTTGGCCGCGGGGGCGGCCGGCTTGGCGGCCTCGGCGGCGGCCGGAGCGGCGGCGGCCTTGGCGGCGAGCGAGAGCTGCTGACCCGGGAAGATGAGGTTCGGGTTGGCACCGACGACCGAGCGGTTGTGGTCGTACAGCGCCTGCCAGCCGCCCTCGACCTGCTTGGCGTCGGCGATCTTCGACAGGGTGTCCCCTCCGACGACCTTGTAGCTCTCCTCGGCCGGAGCGGCGGCGGGCTTGGCGGCCTCGGCGGCGGCCGGAGCGGCGGCGGCCGGAGCGGCGTCGACGCTGGTGGCACCGGTCCAGGTGCTGGTCTGCGCGGGCTTCGCGGCCGGGGCGGTGTGGGCCTGGGCGCTGATGGTGGTCACCAGCGGAAGGGCGAAGGCGGCGCCGGTCACGGCGGTGGCGATGCCGATGCGGGCGGCGCGGGGCAGGGCGATACGACGGGCCTGTGCGGGCATGGGGAACTGTCCTCTCCGACGCCTGCGAGGTGAGCTGTCGGGTTCGGGCTGGAGTTGCCCGGCCGCATAGCGCGGCTTCACCCCAAGCCGGACCGCGAATTCCGGTCCGGCGACTTACCTTTGGGTCCCCCGCTCCTGCCGTACAGAGTTCGGTTCGTACCACCGGGCAGCGGCAGGACTAGGCGTTCCACCCGGTGGCCACCCGGGCCAATGCCGGGCGGTCGCTGAACTAAAACCCATCCGTCCGGGTGAAGCAATGTCGATCTCTTGAATCGACAACCAATGCCGGGAAGGTCGTGACACTCCGAATGATCGACTGCACGGTATGTGCACAATCGATTAACCGCGCGCCACTGATCCGCGACGCTCCGCCGATTTCGGTGTCCTTCCGCATGCGATCGGCTACGGAAAGCCATCTGCCGACACACCCCCGGTGAGCCTTGTCACGTCGGCTCCCGGGGCGCACGATCGGGCGGTGGCCACCTCCGAGGCCGGCACCCTGCGCCTGGGCACCGCGCAGGGCCGCTGGGTACTACTGGCGACGGTGCTCGGCTCCAGCATGGCGATGCTCGACGGCACCGTCGTCAACGTCGCCCTGCCGCGGATCGGCACCGATCTCGGCGCCCCGCTCGCCGCCCTGCAATGGACACTGAACGCCTATCTGCTCACCCTGGCCGGCCTCATCCTGCTCGGCGGCGCGCTCGGCGACCGCTACGGCCGGCGCCGCGTCTTCCTGATCGGCGTGCTCTGGTTCGCCGCCGCCTCGGCGGCGTGCGCGGCGGCGCCCACCATCGAGGTGCTGGTCGCCGCCCGCGCGGTGCAGGGCATCGGCGGGGCGCTGCTCACCCCGGGCTCGCTCGCGATGCTCCAGGCCGTGTTCCACCCGGACGACCGCTCGGCGGCGGTCGGCCTCTGGTCCGGCCTCGGCGGGGTGTCGGCCGCGATCGGCCCGTTCCTCGGCGGCTGGCTGGTGGACGGCCCCGGCTGGCGGTGGATCTTCCTGTTGAACGTCCCGCTCGCCGTCCTGGTGATCGCGGTGGCTTCCCGGCACGTCCCGGAGAGCCGGGACGAGAGCGCGACCGGCCGGTTCGACATCCTCGGCGCGGCGCTGGCCGCGCTGGCCCTGGGCTCGGTCACCTACGCGCTGACGGCCGCCGGAGCCGGGCTCTCCCCCGAGGTCTGGGTGGCCGGTGCGGCCGGTCTGCTGCTGGGCGCGGCGTTCGTCGTGGTCGAGCGCCGCGTCGAGGAGCCGATGCTGCCGCTCGGCCTCTTCTCCTCCCGCCTGTTCACCGCGGTGAACCTGGTCACCCTCTGCGTCTACGCGGCGTTCAGCGGAGTGTTCTTCCTGCTGGTCGTGCAGTTGCAGATCGTCTCCGGCTTCTCGCCGCTGGTCTCCGGGCTCGCCCTGGTGCCGATCACCGTGCTGATGCTGGCGCTGTCCGCCCGGGCCGGCCGGCTCGGCAAGCGGATCGGTCCGCGGATCCCGCTCACCGTGGGGCCGCTGGTCTGCGCGACGGGAGTGCTGCTGATGCTGCGGATCGGCCCGGACGCCTCCTACTGGACGGACGTCCTGCCGGCCGTCACCGTGATGGGCTGCGGGATGGTCCTGCTGGTCGCGCCGCTGACCGCGACGGTGCTCGCGGCGGTGGAGGTCCGCCACGCCGGGATCGCCAGCGGCGTCAACAACGCCGCCGCCCGCGCGGCCGGTCTGCTCGCGGTGGCCGCCCTGCCCGCGCTGGCCGGGCTCAGCGGCGAGGCCTACCAGGTGCCCGCCTCGGTGGACTCCGCCTTCCGCATCGCGATGCTGATCTGCGCCGGGCTGCTGGCCGCCGGCGGCGTGACCGCGTTCACCACCGTCCGGGGCAACGTCCTGGCCCCCGAGGACCACCCGGTCGCCGAGCCGGACTGCCGCTACGCCTGCGGCACCAACGCCCCTCCGCTGGACCCGGGCCATGTCGGCGCCCGGCACGGCGAAGGCCCCGCCACCGGATCGGCGGCGGGGCCCACGGGGGGCTGACGAGGCGTCAGAGAATGTCGCCCGGAGCGTACTTGGCGGCCTCCGGGTAGGCGGTCGCGACGACCTCGATCAGGCGGACCAGCTCGGCGACCTGGGCGCCGGCCGCACCGGTGAAGGAGAGCCGGTCGGCCAGCAGCGCGTCCAGCGCGGCCCGGTCCAGCGGGATCCGCTCGTCGGCGGCCAGCCGGTCCAGCAGCTCGTTCTCCCGCGCGCCGGCCCGCATCGCCAGCGCCGAGGCGACGGCGTGCTCCTTGATGACCTCGTGCCCGGTCTCCCGGCCGACGCCCGCGCGCACCGCGCCCATCAGCACCTTGGTGGTGGCCAGGAACGGCAGGTAGCGGTCCAGCTCGGCCTCGATCACGGCGGGGAAGGCGCCGAACTCGTCGAGGACGGTCAGGAAGGTCTCCAGCAGGCCGTCGAAGGCGAAGAAGGCGTCCGGCAGCGCGACCCGGCGCACCACCGAGCAGGAGACGTCGCCCTCGTTCCACTGGTCGCCGCCCAGCTCGGCGGTCATCGAGGCGTAGCCGCGCAGGATGACGGCCAGGCCGTTGACGCGCTCGCAGGAGCGGGTGTTCATCTTGTGCGGCATCGCGGAGGAGCCGACCTGGCCCTCCTTGAACCCCTCGGTGACCAGCTCGTGGCCGGCCATCAGGCGGATCGTCTTGGCCAGGCTGGACGGCGCGGCCGAGAGCTGGACGAGTGCGGTGAGCACCTCGAAGTCCAGCGAGCGCGGGTAGACCTGGCCGACGCTGGTCAGCACGTTGTCGAAGCCGAGGTGGCCGGCCACCCGGCGCTCCAGCTCGGCGAGCTTCTCGGTGTCCCCACCGAGCAGGTCCAGCATGTCCTGGGCGGTGCCGACCGGGCCCTTGATCCCGCGCAGCGGGTAGCGGGCGATCAGCTCCTCCAGTCGGCGGAAGGCGACCAGCAGCTCGTCGGCGACGGTCGCGAAGCGCTTGCCCAGGGTGGTGGCCTGCGCGGCGACGTTGTGCGACCGGCCGGCCATGACCAGCTCGGAGTGCTGGGCGGCGAGCCGGCCCAGGCGGACCAGCACGGCGACCGTGCGGTCGCGGACGTGCTCCAGCGACTGGCGGATCTGCAGCTGCTCGACGTTCTCGGTCAGATCCCGGGAGGTCATGCCCTTGTGGATCTGCTCATGGCCGGCGAGGTCGCTGAACTCCTCGATCCGCGCCTTCACGTCGTGCCGGGTGACCCGCTCGCGGGCGGCGATCGAGCCGAGGTCGACCTGGTCGATCACCCGCTCGTAGTCGGCGACGGCGCCGGCCGGCACCTCGACGCCGAGGTCCTGCTGGGCCTTCAGGACGGCGAGCCACAGATGGCGCTCGAGAACCACCTTGTGCTCGGGGGACCACAGCTGGGCCAGGGTCGCCGAGGCGTACCGGGAGGCCAGGACATTGGGGATCTGGGGCTTCGCGCTCACGCTTCGCAAGCCTAACAGCCGAGGTCAGCGGGAACGGCGGCGGACCGGGCGCCACCGCCCCGACCGACCCGGCAGCGCTCCTGCCGACCACCCGGCCGGCGCCTGCACCACGCCTACACCACGCCGGAGGACCGGCCCGCGAGCACCGGCAGCACCTGCGCGCAGATCGAGTGCAGCGACACCCGCTGCTCGTCGGTCATCGCCTCGAAGGCCTGGTGGGTGCGGCTCATCTCGCCGCGGATCAGCCCGAGGATCTCGCGGCCCTGCTCCGTGATCACCACGATCTTGACCCGCCGGTCACCGGCCGCCGCCTCGCGGTTGGCCAGGCCGAGCGACTCCAGCCGGTCGACGATCCCGGTCACGTTGGAGGCGTCGCAGCCCAGCCGGCCGGCCAGCGCGCGCATCGGCACCGGCTCCTGCACCGCGCCGAGCGCCTTCGCCTGCGAGGAGGAGAGGCCGTGCCGGGCCGCCGCCCCGGCGAAGTCCTGGAAGTAGGCGGCGCCGACGGCGGCCAACGCCTCCATCAACTCGGCGTTGGTCGGTACGGTCGTCGTCGCTGTCGAACCCATACGGCCAGAGTACGACCGAGTGCTTCACCAACTCAAGCTTTGACCGGGGCAAAAGTCCGCAGGCCAATCGCTCGGCGCCCGAAGGGGTCGCTCAGAGCACCAGTTGGTCGAAGAGCCGCCGCAGCTCGGCCTCCGGGTCGCCGGTCAGCCCGGTGTGCACCGGCCCCGGCTGGACGATCGCGCTGCGCGGCGCCGTCAGCCAGCGGAACCGCTGCCCGGGGCTGTCGGCCGCCGCCGGACCGGCGGCCGGACCACCCGCGCAGACCGCCTCGATCCCCTGCAGCGCCCGCCGCACCCCGGCGACGTCCGCCACCGGGTCCAGCGCCAGCAGCCGGGCCTGGTCCAGGTGGGTCCGCGCCCCCAGGTGCGCACTCTGCCGGCAGTACAGCAGCACTCCGACGTTGACGCACTCGCCGCGCTCGACCCTGGGCACCGCCCGGATCACGGCGTACTCGTAGTCGTGCAGTTCGGCGGCGGCCGGCGACACGGACCCGGTCATGCGGACACCTCCGGCAGCCAGTCGCGCGGACCGGCCAGTCGCTCGGTCAGCTGGGCGCGGTACGCGGCGCGCACCGCCTCGGGCGAGTCGAAGCCCGGCTCGTCCACCAGCCAGACGTCGGGGATCTGCGCCACCGCCTCCTCCACCGCCGCGACGGCGAGCGGGGCGAGCGCCTTGTCCGCGGCCACCAGGTCCGGTTCGGCCCGCAGCAGCGCGTGGTCCGAGGCGTCGTACGGTCGGCGGACCCAGCCGGCCGCACCCGCCCAGTGGTGATGGAAGATCAGGCTGGCGCCGTGGTCGATCAGCCGCAGTCCGCCGGTGGCCACCAGCAGGTTGGGGTTGCGCCAGGAGCGGTCGACGTTGCCGATCAGGGCGTCGAACCAGAGCACCTGCCCGGCCAGCCCGGCGTCCACCTCGAAGCAGAGCGGGTCGAAGTTGAGCGCGCCGCTGACGAAGGCCATGCCGAGGTTGAGGCCGCCACTGGCCCGCATCTGGTCCTGGATCTGCGGGTCCGGCTCGCTGCGGGCCAGCACCGGGTCCAGGTCCACGGTGACCAACTCGGGCACCGGCAGCCCGAGCCGGCGGCCCAGCTCACCGGCCAGCACCTCCGCCACCAGCGCCTTGCGGCCCTGCGCCGCGCCGACCCATTTCAGCGCGTACAGCCGCCGGTCGTCGGCCTCGACCAGGCCCGGCATCGAGCCGCCTTCTCGCAGTGGCGTCACATAACGGACCGCCGTCACCTCGGGGAGCACGCCGGACAGCCTATCGGGCATATGCACGGACCGGGCGCCGCGCGTCGTCGCCCGTCGCCCGCGTCTGCGCCATCCGCGCCGTCCCGGTGGCAGCGCCCGCTGCTCCGTGCGAGTGTGGCGGACAGTAGTGGGGACCTTGACGGTACGAACTGCACTGTAAGGGATGAACGATGGAACGACCTCGGATCCTGATCGTGGGCGGTGGCTTCGCCGGACTGGAGTGCGCTCGCCGCCTCGAACGCAAGCTCGCGCCCTCGGAGGCGGAGATCTCGCTGGTCACGCCGTTCAGCTATCAGCTCTATCTGCCGCTGCTCCCGCACGTGGCGGCCGGGGTGCTGACCCCGCAGTCGGTCGCGGTCTCGCTCCGCCGGACCCTGCGCCGCACCCACATCGTCCCCGGCGGCGCGATCGGCGTCGACCCGCGCTCCAAGGTCTGCGTGGTCCGCAAGATCACCGACGAGGTGGTCGCGCAGAAGTACGACTACCTGGTGCTCGCCCCCGGCAGTGTGACCCGCACCTTCGACATCCCGGGCCTGACCGACTACGCGCGCGGCATGAAGACGCTCGCCGAGGCCACCTACGTCCGCGACCACGTCATCGCCCAACTCGACCTCGCCTCGGCCACCCTGGACCAGAGGGAGCGCGAGTCCCGGCTCCAGTTCGTGGTGGTCGGCGGCGGCTACGCCGGCACCGAGACCGCGGCCTGCCTGCAGCGCCTGACCACCGCCGCCGCCCGCCGCTACCCGCGGCTGGACGCCCGGCAGATCAAGTGGCACCTGATCGACATCGCCCCGAAGCTGATGCCGGAGCTCGGCGACGCCCTCGGCACCGCCGCACTGGAGGTGCTGCGCGAGCGCGGCATCGAGGTCTCGCTGGGCGTCTCGGTGGCCGAAGTCGGCGCCGAGTCGGTCAAGTTCACCGACGGCCGGATGCTCCCCTGCCGGACGCTGATCTGGACGGCCGGCGTCGCGGCCAGCCCGCTGATCGGCACCCTGGACGCCGAGACGGTCCGCGGCCGGGTCGCGGTCACCGCCGAGATGCGGGTCCCCCAGTTCGAGGGCGTCTTCGCGCTCGGCGACGCCGCCGCCGTCCCGGACCTCGCCAAGGGCGACGGCGCGGTCTGCCCGCCCACCGCCCAGCACTCCGCCCGCCAGGGCCGGGTGGTGGCGAACAACGTGATCGCCGCGCTGCGCAACCAGCCGCTGGAGCCCTACTACCACAAGGACCTGGGGCTGGTGGTGGACCTCGGCGGCAAGGACGCCGTCTCCAAGCCGGTCGGCGTCGAGCTGCGCGGCGTCCCCGCCCAGGTGGTCGCCCGCGGCTACCACCTGATGGCGATGCGCACCAACGCCGCCAAGTTCCGGGTCGGCGCCAACTGGCTGCTGAACGCCACCGCCGGCGACGACTTCGTCCGGACCGGCTTCCTGGCCCGCCAGCCCGCCCGGCTGCGGGACTTCGAGTACACCGACGCCTATCTGACGAAGGATCAGGTCCGGGCGCACGCCCAGGCCCTGCTCGCCAAGGGCTGACGCACCGCGGCCGGCCCGCCGCTCCCGGACGGAGCGGGGGCCGGCCGCGCCGTGCGCTACCGCGCGGTCAGGTACATCCCGCTCGCGTCCTTCCCGGCCGTGTTGCGGCAGCCGAAGTTGCCGCTCGGCCGCGCGTACAGCAGGGTCAGGCACTGCCCGAGGGCCTGCTGGCCGTAGTAGTTGGGGTGCATCGACTCCTGGATCGTGCCCTGCGAGGCGCTGAGCCCGCCGTCGACGAACCGCGCCCACTCACTGGTGGTGGCGGACGGCGCGCTGGTCGAACTCGCCTGCCTGGTCGCCTTGGAGCAGACCTCGCGTCCCTGCAGCATGTCCGCCAGGTCCAGGAACTGCGCGCCCTTCGAGGCGGCGACACCCGCCAGCGCCCGCGAGATCTGCGGCACCAGCGAGTCCCGCGCCCAGTCGGCGTCGCCGTTCCAGAACGGACAGCCACCGGTGTCGGACCGGCTCCAGCCGCTCTCCGGGTAGCGCATCTCGGCCCCGCGCGGGATCGGCGAGGGGTAGGACTGCAGCACGACCCGGTAGTCGCCCGCCGCGTAGCCGGCGCTCGACATCACGGCCCGGATCTCGTCCAGCGCCTTGCCGACGCCGGCCATCGCGGTGGGCATCCGGGCGTCGATCTCGCCCTGCTGGTCGTCGTGGCAGTAGGAGTACCAGACGAGGTAGTCCTGGACGCAGGTGCTGATCACGTCGCCGAAGCCGAGGTCGTTGCCGCCGATCGAGAGCGTGATCAGCTTGACGTTGTACTGGCTCGCCACCGTGGCGAGCTGGTCGGCCTGCGGGGCCTCGCCCTTGAACGACTGACCGCCGTTGGCGGCACGGTAGACGTTGGCGGCGACGGCTCCGGAGCAGGCCAGGTTGATCTGGGTCTGCGCCACGGTCGGGGCGCTGCGCACCTCGGCGACGTCCGAGCGGTCGCACCCGCTCGCGTAGGTCGCGCCGTAGATCCGGCTCGGGTCGTAGGCACTGCCGGTCCAGGCCCGGTCGGTGCCGGCCCGGCCGGCGCCGGTGACGACGGAGTTGCCCTTCCAGCGGCCGGCCTCGCCGGAGATGTAGCTGTCCCCCAGGGTGACGCTGGCGGTCGGCCCGCCCGGGGCGGCCGCGGCGGCCGCGGCCGGTGCGGAGGCGCCGGCGATCAGGCCGGCCGCACCGAGCGGGAGGGCGAGGGCGGCGGCGAGCAACCGCCGGGTGAGGCTGGCGGTTCTGCGTGTGATGCTCGAACGGTTTTCGGGCACGGCGGAACTCCTGCGGTCGGTCTCGCCCGCTGTGTGGGGGCGGGGAGACGCGGAGGTGAGGGTAGGCCGCCGGCCGGTGGCGCGATGAAGATGACATGCTCGCGCTTGTTACCGCTAGGTATCTGCACCAGGTTTCTCGCTCTGTTACCGATCGGTTCAGATCAGTCGGGACACGGAACCGCCCGTTCCCAGCACGGCCGCCAGATCGTCGGCCAGCCGCCGCGCGTCGGCCGGGTCCAGCCGGGCGACGGTGATCCGCAGGCCGGGGGCCGATTGCAGGCGGAACCGCGCACCCGGCGCGACGACCCAGCCGCGCTGCACCAGCGCGGCGAGCACGGTCGTCTCGTCCGGGACGGGCACCCAGACGTTCAGTCCGCTCGCGCCGTGCGCCTCGATCCCGCGGGCGGCCAACTCCCCGAGCAGGGCGTCCCGCCGCACCCGGTAGGCCGCCGCCACCCGCGCGACCGGCGCCGCGTCGGTGCGCCACAGCTCGGCGACGGCGCACTGGAGCAGGTGGCTGACCCAGCCGGCCCCGAGCCGCTGACGCCCCTGCACCCGCCCGATCGTGTCCGGATCCCCGACCGCGAACGAGAGCCGCAGGTCCGGCCCGTACGCCTTGGCCGCCGAGCGGACCACCACCCAGTGGTCGGACCCGGCTCCGACCAGCGAGTGGAACGGCTGGTCGACCATGCCGTGGCCGTGGTCGTCCTCGATCAGCAGCACCCCGGGGTGGCCGGCCAGCACCGCGCGCAGCGCGGCCGCCCGGCCGGCGGTGACCACCGCACCGGTCGGGTTCTGCGCGCGGCTGGTGACGACCACCGCGCGGGCGCCGGCCGCGAGCACCTCGGCGAGCGCGTCCGGCAGCGGGCCCTCGTCGTCCAGCGGGACGGGGGCGGCCCGCAGACCGAGGGCCGGCAGCAGGTCCATCAGGCTGCCCCACCCCGGATCCTCGACGGCGACGGCGTCACCGGGGCGCAGCCGGGTGGCGAGGATCCGCTCGATGGTGTCGAGCGAGCCGGAGGCGATGGCGATCGGCGCGTCGGGCAGGCCGTCGGCGCGGAAGCCCGCGCCGGCGAGGGCCAGCAGCCCGGGGTCGGCCGACGGGCGTCCGTAGAGCACCGGGGCGCGGCGGGCGGCCTCGGCCGCGGCGGCCAGGGCCGGGGTGAGGTCGGGGAGCAGCGCCGGGTCGGGGTTGCCGTTGGCGAGGTCGCGGGCCTGCGGCGGGACGGGCACCCGGATCTCGTCGCGCGGGGTGAGCGCCGGTCGCGGACGGACGCGGCTGCCCTTGCGGCCGGCGGTCTCGATCACCCCCCGGTCGCGGAGCAGGCGGTAGGCGGCGGCGACGGTGTTGGGGTTGACGCCGAGTTCGGCGGCCAGGTCGCGCAGCGGGGGCAGCGCGGTGCCCGGCGGGAGCTGTCCGCTGCTGACGCCCTGCTCGACGTCGGCCGCGATTTCGCTGGCGCGCCGACCCTTGATCGGATAGTCTCCTAGCACAAAAGAGATTATGCACTAGTACATAGAGGTTGTCATGTCAGACGGCGCCGTGTCCTACGCCCGCACCCCGCGTACCACCCCGACCCGCTACAAGGACCGCGCGACCTGGGAGCAGGACGCGATCCACGCGATCCTCGACAGCACCTACCTCTGCCACCTCGGCTTCGTCGCCGACGGCGCCCCCGTCGTCCTGCCGACCATCTTCGCCCGGGTCGGCGACCGCCTCTACATCCACGGCTCCACCGGCAGCCGGCCGCTGCGCGGCGCCAAGGGCGACCAGGGCCTGCCGGTCTGCGTCACCGTCACCCTGGTCGACGCCCTGGTGCTGACCAAGTCCGCGTTCAACCACTCGATCAACTTCCGTTCGGTGGTCGCCCACGGCACGGCCCACCAGGTCACCGACCCCGCGGAGCTGTCCGTCGCGCTGGACGCGCTGGTCGACCAGACCGTCCCCGGCCGCTCCGCCGAGGTCCGCCCGGCCAACGCCAAGGAGCTGGCCGCCACCGCCGTCGTCCGGCTCGACCTGGACGAGGTCTCCGCCAAGACCCGTGCCGACGGCGCCGACGACGACGAGGCGGACCTCGACCTCCCGTACTGGGCCGGCCTGGTGCCGGTGGCCACGGTGTACGGCGCCCCGGTGCCGGACGCCTCCACGACCGTGCCGCTCCCCGCGCACCTGCGCGACTTCACCGGCTGACGGGGCCCGCCGATGCTGATCAGGTCCTGGGACCGGGGCGACGAGGCCGAGTGGCGCGCCTGGCTCGCGCAGGGCCGCGACTTCGGCCTGCTCGCCGCCAACGGCCCACCCGGCCAGGGGCCCGTCCTGGTCCCCACCCACTTCCTGCTGGACGTCGAGCGGGGCGAGGTGCTGCTGCACCTCGCCAAGCCCAATCCGCTGTTCGCCGCCGTCCGGGCCGACCCCGAGGTCACCCTCGCGGTCACCGACGACTACGCCTTCGCCCCCGGCCACTGGCGCGGCGAGCCGGGTACGCCCACCAGCTACTACGCCTCCGTCCAGTTCGCCTGCACGGCCGAGATCGTCGAGGACGCGGCCGGCAAGGCGGCGATCCTCAACCGCCAACTGGCGCACTTCCAGCCGGAGACCCCGTCCACCCGGGTCACCCCCGGCGAGGAGCCGTTCGGCCGGCTCCTGTCGGGGGTGCGCGGGCTGCGGCTCACGGTCCGCACGGTGCGGGCCAAGTTCAAGTACGACGACAAGAAGACCGTCGCGGAGCAGCAGGCCGTCGCCGACCGGCTGGCCGAGCGCGGCCAGGGCCTGGACGCCGCCGTCCGCACCCAGCTCCTCCGGCGTAACGCGCGCCGCACGGGGTAGCCGCGCTGACGCCAAGTCACCCGATCGGCTCGATTTCGGGCGAAGCCGGGACGCTGCTGATCGAATGTGTGACGAATCCTGCCCACTCGGCCGTGCCGACGGGCCCGTCCACTCGGGGAGCGCGCGTGTCCACAGCCACATCCCGTCCGACCTCCGGCGAGGCGCACCTCGGACACGTCGTCTTCATCTCGGCGGCGGCCGCGATGGGCGGCTTCCTGTTCGGCTACGACAGCGCGGTGATCAACGGCGCGGTGACCGGCATCCAGAAGCACTTCGCGGTGGGCAACGGCGAGACCGCCTTCGTGGTGGCCATCGCCCTGCTCGGCTCGGCGGCTGGCGCGGTGGCCGCCGGCCGGCTCGCCGACCACCTCGGCCGGGTGCGCACCATGCTGCTGGCCGCCACGCTCTTCGCGATCAGCGGCATCGGCTCGATGTTCCCGCCGAGCATCCAGGTGCTGGCCACCTGGCGCGTGGTGGGCGGTGTCGCGATCGGCATCGCCTCGGTGATCGCCCCGACCTACATCGCCGAGGTCGCGCCCACCGCGTACCGCGGCCGGCTGGCGTCCTTCCAGCAGATGGCCATCGTGCTCGGCATCACTGTCTCCCAACTCGCCAACTGGGCGCTCAACCAGGCCGCCGGCGGCGACTCCACCGGCCACCTCGGCGGCATCCAGGCCTGGCAGTGGATGCTCGGCGTCGAGACCGTCCCGGCCCTCGTCTACGGGCTGATGGCCCTGGCCATCCCGGAGTCGCCCCGCTACCTGATCGCCGACCACCGCGAGGAGCAGGCCCGCAAGGTGCTGCTGGAGGTGGAGGGTGAGGGGGTGGACCTCGACGCCCGGGTCGCCGAGATCCGCGCGGTGCTGGAGTCCGCCCACAAGCCCCGGGCGAAGGACCTGCTGGGCGGCCGCTTCGGGCTGCTGCCGATCGTCTGGGTCGGCATCGGCGCCTCGGTGTTCCAGCAGTTCGTCGGCATCAACGTGATCTTCTACTACTCGTCCTTCCTCTGGCAGTCCGTCGGCATCAACGAGTCCAACTCGCTGCTGATCAGCCTCTCCACCTCGATCGTCAACGTGGTCGGCACGGTGGTCGCCATGGCGCTGGTCGACCGGATCGGCCGCAAGCCGCTCGCCCTGGCCGGCTCGGCCGGCATGGCGGTGGCCCTGGCCACCGCCGCCTGGGCGTTCTCCTACCGGCAGGGCACCGGCGACACCGCCACCCTGGACGACACCTACGCCACCGTCGCACTGGTCGCCGCGCACGTCTTCGTGTTCTGCTTCGCCTTCTCCTGGGGCGTGGTGGTCTGGGTCCTGCTCGGCGAGATGTTCCCCAACCGGATCCGGGCGCTCGCCCTGTCCGTCGCCGCCTCGGCCCAGTGGCTCGCCAACTGGGCGATCACCGTCAGCTTCCCCGACCTCGCCGACTGGAACCTGTCGGCGACGTACGTCATCTACGCCTGCTTCGCGCTGCTCTCGATCCCCTTCGTGGTCTTCTGCATCAAGGAGACCAAGGGCCGTGCGCTGGAGGAGATGGGCTGATCCCCCGCACGACACCGCACCACACCGCTCCACACCACACCGCACCGGGCCGACGCGGCGGGCCGGGGCCGGGCCGGCGCCACGGCGGGCCGACCCCGGGAAGCAGCCGGCACCGCACCTCCCCGCAGCCCCGCCGCGCCGCGCGCGGCCCGTCCCCACCGAGAGGAAGCCATGCCTGAGCAGGGCGGCTCCCGGCAGAACGTCACCTTCCCGAGCAACGGCCGCGAGGCCCACGGCTACCTGGCCCGCCCTCCGCAGGGCGTCGGCCCCGGTCTGGTGGTGGTCCAGGAGTGGTGGGGGCTCACCTCCCACGTGGCCGCGATGGCGGACCGCTTCGCCACCGAGGGCTTCACCGTCCTCGCCCCGGACCTCTTCGGCGGCGCGACCACCCACGACAGCGCCGAGGCGGCCCGGCTGAAGCGCGAACTCCCGGTCGAGCAGGCCGTGGTGGACCTGCGCGGCGCGGTCGGGTACCTGCTCGGCCTGGACGGCGTGGTCGGTGACGCGGTCGGCGTGGTCGGGTTCTGCATGGGCGGCGGCTTCGCACTGCTGCTGGCGGCCGCCGAGGGCGACCGGGTGGCCGCCGTGGTCCCGTTCTACGGGCTGCCGTCCGACCCGGACTTCGACTACCGGGGCCTGACCGCGCACGTCCTGGGGCACTACGCCGAGCACGACCGCTCGATCCCGATGGCCGCCGTCGACGAGGCGGCGATCCGGATCGGCGAGGCCACCGACGTCCGGCCCGAGATCCACTTCTACCCGGCCGGGCACGCCTTCATGAACGACGAGAACCTGCTCGGCACCTACGACCGGCTCCAGGCCCGGACGGCCTGGCGGCGCACCCTCAGCTTCCTCTGGGGCCACCTCGGCTGACGGGGCCGTGCCACCTCGGCTGACGCGGCCACCCGGCTGCCCGGGGCCGCCTCGGCGAGGCCGTGCCCCCGACCCCCGCCGTAAGGCGTGAAAAGCCGCTGGACAGCTGACACGTCCCCCGGCATAGTCGCCGGGTGCAGAGCCAACCCCCACCCCCGCACGGACCCCGCTTCCCCTGGGCCGGCCGCAACTTCCGCATCCAGACCGCCGCCACCGTCGTCAGCGGCCTCGGCAACGCCGGCGCCCCGATCGCCACCGCCTTCGCGGTCATGGCGAGCGGCGGCTCCACCGCCGAGGTCGGCTACGTCACCGCGGCCCGGCTGGTGCCGGTCGTCCTGCTGCTGATGATCGGCGGCGCGCTCGCCGACCGTCTGCCGCGCCACCACGTCATGGTCGCCGCCAATCTGTTCAGTGCCGTCTCCCAGGCCGTGCTGGCGGCACTGGTCCTGGCCGGCCAGGCGCAGCTCTGGCAGCTGATGCTGCTCTCCGCGGCCGGTGGCGCCGGTCACGCCTTCTACGCCCCCGCGTCCGAGGGCATGATCATGCAGAGC
Organism: Kitasatospora sp. NPDC058218; assembly: GCF_042882445.1. Lineage (NCBI taxonomy): Bacteria > Bacillati > Actinomycetota > Actinomycetes > Kitasatosporales > Streptomycetaceae > Kitasatospora > Kitasatospora sp. NPDC058218. Next base: position 137,699 of record NZ_JBHVWC010000014.1, read on the forward strand.
GTGGCGGCCGAACACGCCGGCCGGGCCTTCTCGGTCTTCCGGCTGGCGCTCAACTCCGCCCAGATCGGCGGCATGGCCCTCGGCGGCGCCCTCACCGCCGCCGTCGGCCCGGGCTGGGTGCTCGCGGTGGACGCCGCGTGCTTCCTGACCGCCGCCGCGCTGCGCTTCTTCCTGGAGGCCGAGGCCGCCGCCCCCGCCGAGGCCGGCGGCGGCATGCTGCGCGACCTGCGCGAGGGCTGGCAGGAGTTCGCCTCCCGCCGCTGGCTCTGGGTGATCGTGCTCCAGTTCGCCGTGCTGATGGCCTGCATCACCGCCGTGGACGCCGTGTACGGGCCGATCGTCGCCGAGCAGCGGCTGGGCGGCGCGCGGGACTGGGGCCTGGCGCTCGCCGCGCACGGCATCGGCCTGGTGGCGACCGGGCTGGTGATGGTCCGCTGGCAGCCCCGCCGGATCCTGCTGGTCGGCAACTGGGGCGTCTTCCTCTTCGGTGTGCCGGCGCTGGCCCTCGCGCTGGCGGCACCGCTGCCGGTGCTGGTCGCGGCGATGTTCCTGTCCGGTGCCGGGGTCACCGTCTTCGGCGTCAACTGGATGGTCGCCCTGCAGCAGGAGATCCCCGTCGAGATGTTCTCCCGGGTCTCCGCCTACGACCACCTCGGCTCGCTCTCGCTGGCCCCGGTCGGCACCGCGCTGGCCGGCCCGGCCGCGGGTGCGCTGGGCCTCTCCGGCGCGCTCTGGGCCTGCGCGGCGCTCTGCCTGCTGCTCAGTGCCGTCGTCCTGCTGGAGCCGCAGGTCCGCCGGCTCTCCCGGTGCTCCGCCGCCGCCCCCGCGCCGCAGCTCGACGAGCCCGTCGCCGTCCACTGAGCGCCCCGTGCGCCCCTGCGTGCGCCCTCCGGTGGGCAACCACCGGCGGGCGCTGCTCGTCCGACCAGGTGACAACGACGTCTTAGCTGGGGGGCGCCCGGTGCCGAAGCCACTGCTGTTCCTGGATGTCGACGGAGTGCTCAACCCGGTCTGTCCGAGACCCGAGGCCGGGTTCGACGTGCACACCCTGCTCGGCTACAGCGTCCTGCTGTCCGCCCGGCACGGCGAGTGGCTGCGCGAGCTGGCCGGCACCTACGAACTGGTCTGGGCCACCACCTGGGAGGAGGAGGCCAACACCCACGTCGCCCCGGCGATCGGGCTGCCCCGGCTGCCGGTGGTCCGCTTCGCCGGCTACGTCCCGCAGCCCGGCGACCCCCGGGTGCCGCTGATGGAGCTGTTCTCCGCCCACAAGTGGGCCCCGCTGCTGCGGTACGCCGCCGGCCGGCCGTTCGCCTGGATCGACGACGTCATCCCGGCCCGGCTGGTCCGCAACGCGCTCTGGCGCCGCGACCGCGTCCTGCTGCCCGTCGACCCGGGCCAGGGCCTGGAGCGCCGCCACGTGGACCGCCTGCTCGCCCGCCCGCCGCGCGCCCCCGCCGTCCGGCCGCCCGTCAGCCGGTGGGCAGCCAGCTGACGTGACCGGCCAGCAGCGCGTACCCGACGAAGGCCACCGTGTCGATCAGCGCGTGCGCCACCACCAGGGGCATCACCCGCCCCCAGCGCCGGTACAGCAGGCAGAACACCGCACCCATCACCATGTTGCCGACCAGCCCGCCCACCCCCTGGTACAGGTGGTACGAACCCCGCAGCACCGAGCTGGCCACCAGCGCCGCCGGCCACGACCAACCCAGCTGGCCGAGCCGGCGCAGCAGGTAGCCGAGGACGACGACCTCCTCCAGGATGGCGTTCTGCCAGGCGGAGGCGACCAGCACCGGGATCCGCCACCAGACGTCCGGCAGCCCGGACGGCGCCACGGTCAGGTTGTAGCCGGCCGCCTGCGAGGCCAGGTAGAGCGCCAGGCCGGTGCCGCCGATCGCCGCCGCGACGGCGGCGCCCCGGCCGAGGTCGCGCAGCTTCTGCCCGAGGTCGAAGCCGAGCACCCGCAGCGTCACGCCCTCGCGCACCAGCAGGTAGCCGACCAGCACCACCGGCATCAGCCCGCGCGCGATGTAGTAGAGCTGCCAGGCGAGGTCCAGCCAGGGCCGACCCGGCGCCCGCGAGGAGTTGAGCGTGGCCACCTGCTGGCCGAGCTTGAGCGCCTCGGTGAGCGAGCCGGTGAAGCTGATCAGCGCGCCGATGCCGCTGGCCCCGAGCGAGAGACCGAGGACGATCAGCAGTTCCACGCCGAGCAGCCGGCGCGTGGGCCGCGCGGTCTCCGGTTCGGTCGGGGCGGTGGTCACGGGGTGCTCCAGCGGTCCGGCGTCGCTCCGGCCGTCGGCCGACCGCCGGAGCGGTCATCCTTCCACAGCACGCCTCCCGGCCGGGCCGGGCGGTGCCGTCACCGCGGCGCCGCCGCGAGGGCCGGCCCGGGCGTCAGCCGACCGGCCAGGTGTGCACCGGCTCCCCGGCCCGCATGTACTCGACGTAGCGCCGGGTCATCGCGGCCAGCGCGGCCGAGCGGTCCATCCCGAACTGCTCGCGCAACCGGTGGAAGGTGGCGCTCTGCCAGGAGGCGCCGTTGACCCGGCGCAGGCAGCGCTGCTCGATGATGCCGAGGTAGCGGTCCCGGTCGGCGGGTTCGACACCCCACTCGTCCAGGCCCTGGTAGGCCATCGGCAGCAGTTCGTTCAGCACCAGGTCGACGGCGGAGATCGTGGCCGGGCCGCCGCCGCGCCCGGCCCGGCCGTGCCGCGGCCACTGGAAGACGGCGTCGATCCCGTACCGGGCGGCCTGCTGGAAGTTCTCCTCGGCCCGCTCGAACGGCAGCCTGGTCCAGATCGGCTTCGACTGCTCGGCGAGCACCCGGACCAGCCCGTAGTAGAAGGCGGCGTTGGCGAGGGTGTCCGCGACGGTCGGACCGGCCGGCAGCGCCCGGTTCTCCACCCTCAGGTGCGGCACCCCGCCGCTGACGTCGTAGACCGGCCGGTTCCAGCGGTAGATGGTGCCGTTGTGCAGCCGCATCTCGGCGAGCCTAGGGGTGCCACCGGAGGCGAGCACCTTGGCCGGGTCCTCGTCGTCGCAGATCGGCAGCAGCGCGGGGAAGTACCGCAGGTTCTCCTCGAACAGGTCGTAGGCGGAGTCCACCCAGCGCTCGCCGAACCAGGTGATCGGGCGCACCCCCTGCGCCTTGAGCTCCGCCGAACGGGTGTCGCAGGCCTGCTGGAACAGCACCGGCCTGGTCTCCCGCCACAGCTCCCGGCCGAACAGGAACGGCGAGTTGGCGCCGAGCGCGAGCTGCGCTCCGCAGATCGCCTGGGCGGCGTTCCAGACCGAGGAGAACCGCTCGGGGGTCACCTGGAGGTGCAGTTGCAGCGAGGTCGCGGCGGCCTCGGCGACCATGGTGATCGACTCCAGCTGGAGGTGTTCGACGCCCTCGATGTCCAGTGTGATGTCCTCGCCCCGGGCGGCCAGGATCTGGTCGCTGAGCAGGCTGTACCGCTGGTTGTGGGACATCGCGTCGAGCCCGGTGTGGTCGTGCTCCAGGGTCGGCAGGATGCCGACCATCACGATCCGCGCACCGGCCTCGGCGGCCCGCCGGTCGGCGTAGCGCAGCCCGGTGTCGATCTCCTCGCGCAGCTCCTCGAAGACGTGGCCGCAGAGCCGGTGCGGGGCGATGTTGACCTCGATGTTGAACTGGCCCAGCTCGGTCTGGAAGTCGCTGGAGCCGATGGCGCTGAGCACCTGCGCGTTGCGCATCACCGGCAGGCCGTGCTCGTCGGCCAGGTTGAGCTCGATCTCCAGCCCCATCACGGCCCGCGGCCGGTCGAAACGGTCCTCGCGCAGCATCCGCCCCAGCGCGTCCTGGCAGGACTGGAGCTTACGGCGGTACAGCTGCCGGTCCGACAGGTCCGCCCGCGTCGCCACGACCTTCTCGCCCATGATCCCCTCCTCCTGAGCGGCCGGCCGACCGACCGTGCAAGCATCATGCCCACCCCGAAGATCGATACCCGATTGCTTCGAACGGCTTGCAATGCAAGGGAACTGATGGTCTTTCAGCACATCCGTCGACTTGCCCGGCGCCACCGCCTGTGATAAACAGGTCACCCTGTGCACCTGTTCGATAGAATTCGCACTGCGCCCAAGGCCGGCCCGCTGCCGCTCCGCACACCCTCGTCGACGGCAGCGGCGGTGCCCGCACCGCGATCATGCACAACCGGACACGGCCAGGTCCCGTCACCGACGACACACCGCGCCATGCCGGTATGCCGCACTCGCACGCCGATCTCGCACGGAGAGGCGACCCCGCCATGACTCTGCAGACCCCCCAGCCCCCGCCCAGCGCCCTGCGCGCGGTCCTCGCCGCGCTCGACTCGGAGACCGCGCTGCGCCAGCCCGCCGCCGCCGCGCTGCGTCATCCGACCGGCCCGCTGCTGCCCGCGCATCCGCTCGCGGTCCACGTCCTGGACGGGCCGCGCCCCGAGCTCACCGCCGCCCGGCGGACGGGCTGGCGCTTCCTGATCAAGGACGGCGCCGAGGTGGCCGCCGCGGCCGAGGTGGTCCAGGGCGACGAGGGCCACGCCTTCTCCCACTTCACCGCCGGGCCGTACCTGGACTCCACCGTCCGGGCACTGCGCCAGGCCTGGCAGCTCGCCCAGACCTCACGGGCCCGCCAGCAGCCCCGGCTGCTCACCTTTCCGGGCCAGTACGCCACCGCGCTCTGGCTGCACAGCCCGGACACCGGCCCGGAGACGGACCAGCTGATCCCGTTGGCCCCGGCCCCGCTCGGCGTCACGGCGCACCGCGCCTACCCCGCCGCCGACCTGCTGCCCGTGCTCGCCCGGGCCCCGCTCGCGAGGCCGCTGCTGCTCGGCTCCTCCTGAACGCTCCCCCCGTCACCCCCGCGCACCCGTACCCACCCGGACGGGCCATCGGGCATGGCCGATTCGAGTCAGCCTGCCAATGACCCGTCCGGTGGCCATTTCCGCCTGCCGCCACCTGAACGGGTGATCTCTGCCCGGTGGTTGTGGCGCATGTCACGAAATTGCTGCGCGAGCGCCCCCGGATGCCGACACTGGGAACCAGCGTGGAAGGACCACCTGTCCTACCCACTTGAGCGCCGGCCCACACCTGGCCCGGCGCCGGACAGGATCCGACTACCGCGGCGGCTCCCGCCGGTCATCCGGCGGCGCCGCACCACGGGGAGGATCGCCAAGCGAAGCGAGGGTACGCGTATGTGCCAGCACCGTCCTGAGTGCCCGTCGGCGGAGTCCGAGGACCGCGAGGCGGCCGTACCGGTGGCCTGCCACCCGGAGCAGGGCTGGAGCCTGCTCTGCAACGGCGTCCTGGTGTTCGAGGACACCGGCGAACTGCTGCCCGACGGCCGGGTGATCGCCCCGCGCCGCCCCGTCGCGCACGCCGCCTGACCGGCCACCGGCGGGGGCGGCCGCCGAGCGACGCAGGACAACGGGCAGGGCCCCGGCGATGGGGGCACCTTCCAGCCGAAGGCTGGGGGTGATTCGCCGGGGCCCTGCCGTACCTCTCCTCGCTCAGACGCCGTACTCCTCCAGCGGCGGGCAGGAGCAGACCAGGTTGCGGTCACCGTAGGCGCCGTCGATCCGGCTGACCGGCGGCCAGTACTTGTCCGCCGGGTTCACGCCCGCCGGGAAGACCGCCTCCTGCCGCGAGTAGCCGTGCGCCCAGTCGCCGGCCAGCGCGCCAGCGGTGTGCGGGGCGTTGCGCAGCGGGTTGTCCTCGGCCGGCCACGCGCCCGAGCCGACCTTCTCGATCTCGGCGCGGATCTCGATCATCGCGTCGCAGAACCGGTCGATCTCGTACAGGTCCTCGGACTCGGTCGGCTCGATCATCAGGGTGCCGGCCACCGGGAAGGACATCGTCGGCGCGTGGAACCCGTAGTCGATCAGGCGCTTGGCGATGTCGTCCACCGTCACGCCGGTCTCCTTGGTGAGCGGGCGCAGGTCGATGATGCACTCGTGCGCGACCAGGCCGCCGGGGCCGGTGTAGAGCACCGGGAAGTGCGGGGCCAGACGCTTGGCGATGTAGTTGGCGCTCAGCACGGCCACCTGGGTGGCGTGCTTGAGGCCCTCGCCGCCCATCAGCCGCACGTACGCCCAGGAGATCGGCAGGATGGCCGCCGAGCCCCACGGCGCGGCCGAGATCGGGCCGACGCCGGTGGCCGGGCCGGCCTCCGCCTGCAGCGGGTGGTTCGGCAGGTACGGCGCGAGGTGCGCGCGCACCGCCACCGGGCCGACGCCCGGGCCGCCGCCGCCGTGCGGGATGCAGAAGGTCTTGTGCAGGTTCAGGTGCGAGACGTCCGCGCCGAACTTGCCCGGCTTGGCCAGGCCGACCAGGGCGTTCAGGTTGGCGCCGTCCACGTACACCTGGCCGCCGGCCTCGTGCACGGCCGCACAGATGTCGGTGATCTCGGTCTCGTACACGCCGTGGGTGGACGGGTAGGTGACCATCAGCACCGACAGCTGGTCGCGGTGCTGCGCGATCTTGGCCTTGAGGTCGGCCACGTCCACGTCGCCGTCGACCAGGGTCTTGACCACGACCACGCGCATGCCGGCCATCACGGCGGAGGCCGCGTTGGTGCCGTGCGCGGAGGACGGGATCAGGCAGACGTCGCGCTGGGTGTCGCCGTTGGCGTGGTGGTAGGCGCGGACCGCCAGCAGACCGGCCAGCTCGCCCTGCGAGCCGGCGTTCGGCTGGATCGAGACGGCGTCGTAGCCGGTCACCTCGACCAGCTGCTGCTCCAGCTGGCGGATCAGGGTGAGGTAGCCCTGGGCCTGCTCGATCGGCGCGAACGGGTGCAGCTGGCCGAACTCCGGCCAGGTCACCGGCTCCATCTCGGTGGTCGCGTTGAGCTTCATGGTGCAGGAGCCCAGCGGGATCATGCCGCGGTCCAGCGCGTAGTCGCGGTCCGACAGGCGGCGCAGGTAGCGCAGCATGGCGGTCTCGGAGCGGTGGCTGTGGAAGACCGGGTGGGTCAGGTACTCGTCCTCGCGCAGCAGCGCGGCCGGCAGCGCCTCGGCGCTCTCGGCGGTCTCGACGCCCTCGACGCCGAACGCGGCCCAGACGCCCGCCAGGTGCTCGCGGGTGGTGGTCTCGTCGGTGGAGACCGAGATCCGGTCCTCGCCGTCCTGGTACACGTTGATGCCGTGCTCGCGGGCGGCCTCGGCGATCGCGGCGGCGCGACCGGGGACGACCGCGGTGACGGTGTCGAAGAACTCGCCGTGCAGCAGCTCGACGCCGCCGGCGCGCAGGCCCTCGGCGAGGGCGGCGGCGTAGCGGTGGGTGCGGCGGGCGATGTCGGCCAGGCCGTCCGGGCCGTGGTAGACGGCGTACATCGAGGCCATCACGGCGAGCAGCACCTGGGCGGTGCAGATGTTGCTGGTCGCCTTCTCACGGCGGATGTGCTGCTCGCGGGTCTGCAGCGCCAGCCGGTAGGCGCGGTTGCCGTCGGCGTCGACGGAGACGCCGACCAGGCGGCCGGGCAGCGAGCGGGCGTACTCGGCGCGCACCGACAGGTAGCCGGCGTGCGGGCCGCCGAAGCCCATCGGCACACCGAAGCGCTGCGAGGTGCCGCAGGCGATGTCGGCGCCGAGCGAGCCCGGGGACTTCAGCAGGGTCAGCGCCAGCAGGTCGGCGGCGACGGCGACGATCGCGCCGAGGCCGTGGGCCTGCTCGATCACCGCGGTGAGGTCGCGGACCACACCGGTGGCGCCCGGGTACTGGAGCAGCACGCCGAAGACACCGCGCTCGGCGATCTCGGCCGGGATGCCGGCCGAGAGGTCGGCGACGACGACCTCGACACCGGTCGGCTCGGCGCGGGTCTGGATCACCGCGACGGTCTGCGGCAGGGTCTCGACGTCGACCAGGAAGACGCCGCCCTTGACCTTGGTGACGCGGCGGGCCAGGGCCATCGCCTCGGCGGCCGCCGTGCCCTCGTCCAGCAGTGAGGAGCCGGAGGTGGGCAGGCCGGTCAGGTCGGAGACCAGGGTCTGGAAGTTGAGCAGCGCCTCCAGGCGGCCCTGCGAGATCTCCGGCTGGTACGGCGTGTACGCGGTGTACCAGGCCGGGTTCTCCATGACGTTGCGCAGGATCACCGGCGGGGTGAAGGTGCCGTAGTAGCCCAGGCCGATCATCGGCTGGAGGACGGTGTTGCGACCGGCGAGCTCGCGCAGCTCGGCGAGGACCTGGGCCTCGCTGCGGCCGGCGGGCAGGTCCAGGCCGGTGATGGAGCGGATCGCCTCGGGTACGGCGGTGGCGGCGAGCTCGTCCAGCGAGGCGTAGCCGACCTGGGCCAGCATCTTCTCCTGCGCGGCGGCGTCGGGGCCGATGTGGCGGTTCTCGAAGGGGCTGGCCTGCTCGAGCTCGGTGAGGGTCGCGGGGGTGGTGGGGCGTCCCGCGTTCGGCTGGGCGTTCATGGTGGTCGAGGCCTCCTGGTCACGGACCGGCGGGGGTACGCACGCCGGACGGCACGGCCGCTGCGGACGACAGCGGACAGACCTGGGCGGACGGACCCGACAGGCCTCCCCCTCTGTCATCGGGACCTGAGAGCTTCACCCGCGCGGAGCGCTGTGGCGCCCCGCCGGCTTGCACCGTCGGTGAGGGTGGTGCCCGCCGGCTCCCTCGCCGGCAGTCCTGCCCTGCTTTCCAGAGTGACCTATCCCACACGGTACGGATGCCTGAGAGATTCCGGGGAGGAGTTGCTCCTTCGGCGCCCCGACCAGCGGTTTCCGCTCTCGGGGACTCTCCCGAGCGGGCTCGGCGGTCGCGCCCAGGGTACCAGCGGGAAGGCCTTCGATCACGGGTGCGTCCGGTCACGGGGGCGACCGGCCCGTGACCCGTACGGCGCAGCCCCGGGCCCGTCCGGCCCCGCCCCGGTCGCGCGTGTCCGCTTCATGGCTTTTGGTGTGAAGTGGCGGATGGGACGGGCGGGCCGGCCGCCGGCCTGCGGGCGTTCCGCAGGCGCAGCGCACTGGAGGAAAGAGTGCAGACCGATATCGACCCCCGAGACCTCATCGGCCACAAGGCGGTCGACCGCAACGGAGACAAGATCGGCACGGTCGACGAGGTGTACCTCGACGACGCCACCGGACAGCCCGAGTGGGCTGCCGTCCGGACCGGCATCTTCGGCCGGGACGCCTTCGTCCCGCTGACCACGAGCGAGTTCTCCGGCGACGAACTGCGGGTGCCGTACGACAAGTCACTGGTGAAGGAGTCACCGGACTTCGGCGTGGGACAGCACCTGTCACCCGCCCAGGAACTCCAGCTCTACCGCTACTACGGGCTGGACACCCGGCTCGACGGTCAGCCGTCGGCCGGTGACGGCTCCGGCTCCGAACCGGCCGACCTGGACTTCGGCGCCGTACCGGCCGCCGCCCCGGCGGCAGCGGCGGGCACCGCGGCGGCCGTCGCCGCACCGAAGCCCGCGGACCAGCCGGCCGCCGCGGCCCCGGTCAAGCCGCTGGCCTTCCACACGGCCGACAACACACCCCCGTCCCCCGCCGTCGCCCCGGCCGCCGATCTCGGCAAGCCGTCCGAACCCGCCACGGAGGCCAACGTGCGGACCCTCAGCCCCACCGCACCCGTCGCCCCCGCCGCCCCCTCGGCGCCCACCGCGCCGGAGCAGCGCCCGTCGGCCGCTCCGCTCGTCGCCGGTCACGACGGCGCCGCCGTCGCGTCGGCGCCCGAGGCCTCGACGCCCGGCACCACGGGCCCGGCCTCGTCGGCCCCCAGCGGGCCGGTGGAGATCACCTGCCGCGAGGAGCGGCTGGACATCACCACCGAGTGGCACGTGCTGGGCACCGCGAAGCTGCGCAAGTACGTGACCAGCGAGGCGGTGGAGCGCCGGGTGCCGGTGGTCCGCGAGCGGGTCCGGGTGGAGCGGATGCCGGTCGGCGAGGCGGAGCGGGCCTCGCTGAGCGACAAGGACATCGCCGAGGCGGTGGAGGAGGTCACGCTGCGCGAGGAGCGTCCGGTCGTCCGCAAGTACCTGGCCCCGATCGAGCGGGTCCGCCTGGTGGTGGAGCGCTACACCGCCGAGGAGGTGATCCGGGACGAACTGCGGCGCGAGCACGTCGAGGTCCACGACAACACCGCGGCCGCCTCGACCCCGACCCCCTCGTCCGCGCACACCCCGGCCCCCTCCCGCCCGGGCGGGAGCCCCTCCCGCCCGGGCGCCGACGAGCACTCGGGCACCGGCGGACATACCGGCGCCGGTGGGCATTCGGGTGCCGGCGAACCGTCCCGACCCGCCCCGCTGAGGCCGCTCGCCTGACGGCGGAACACAGGGACCCCGGACCTCCACGGTCCGGGGTCCTTCGACTTTGCCAAAGCTTCACCAATCGATATTTGACACACTGAAGTATTTCCCTGCATGGTTGCTTCAGTTCATTCACTATGTACGGGAGGAAGCAACCGTGAGTGAGGCACCACAGCCCACCACCGCGGCCGAGAAGCAGAGCAGCGCCCGGGTCCTGCCGGCCCTCATCCTGGCGATGCTGTCGTTCAGCGTGGTGCAGACCGCGGTCGTTCCGATCCTGCCTTCGCTGGCCAAGGAGCTCAGCGTCTCGGGCTCCAGCATCACCTGGCTGATGACGGCCAACCTGCTGTCGGCCGCCGTGCTCACCCCCCTGCTGGGCCGCTTCGGCGACCTGCGCGGCCGTAAGCCGATGCTGCTGATCTCGCTGGCCGGTCTCGTCGCGGGCTCGGCGCTCGCCGTCAGCACCCACTCCTTCACCTGGCTGGTCGTCGCCCGCGTCCTCCAGGGCGCCGGCGGTGGTGTGCTGCCGCTGGCCATCAGCATCGTCCGCGACGAGCTGCCGAAGCAGAAGGTCACCGGCGGCGTCGCCGCCATCAGCGCCTCGATGGGTGTCGGCAGCGGCCTCGGCCTGGTCGCCACCGGCCTGCTGCTGGAGCACTGGAGCTACAAGTCGATCTTCTGGATGGGCCTCGTCTTCGGCCTGCTCGCGGTCGCACTGGTCGCCGTCCGGGTGCCCAGCGACCCGGTGACCGACAAGGAGGGCGGCGCCGACCCGCTCGGCGCGATCACGCTGGCCGGCTGGCTCTCCGCCCTGCTGGTCGCGGTCAGCCAGGGCAACACCTGGGGCTGGACCTCGACCAAGACGCTCGGCCTGTTCGCCGTCGCCGCCGTGGTCGCCCTGATCTGGGGCGTCATCGAGGTCAAGGTCAAGCACCCGCTGGTCGACATGAAGATGATGTCCCGCCCGGCCGTCGCCTTCACCAACCTCGCCGGCCTGCTGATCGGCTTCGGCATGTACGGCTCGTTCATGGTGATCAGCAACTTCGCCCAGACCCCGGAGAAGTTCGCCCACTACGGGTTCACCGCGACCGTGCTGCACGCCGGCGTCATGCTGCTGCCGTCCGCGCTCGGCTCGATGGTCGCCGCCCCGGTCGGCGCCCTGCTGATCGCCCGCCGCGGCCCGCGCCTGCCGCTGGTCCTCGGTGGCGTCCTCGGCGCCGTCGCGATGGCCTACCTGGCCGTGCGCCACAGCCACGAGGCCGACATCTACACCGCCTCGGCGATCTTCGGTCTCGGCATCGGCCTCGCCTTCTCCGCGATGCCGGCCTACATCAACGGCGCCGTCCCGGTCGAGCAGAGCGGCATCGCCAACGGCATGAACGCCGTGCTGCGCACCGTCGGTGGCGCGATCGGCACCGCCGTGATGGCCGCGATCCTGACCGGCGACACCATGAAGCTGCCGATCCCGATCGCGCTGCCCACCCTGGACGCCTACAAGCACGCGTTCTGGGTCGCCGCCGCGGTCTGCGCCGTCGCCGGCGCCGTCCCGTTCCTGATCCGCAGCATCAAGCCCGCCGTCACCGTCACCGACGGCAACGAGGCCGCGGACCTCGGCTCCAGCCCCGAGCTGGCCAAGACCGACGCCTGACGAGGCGTCCGCCCCCGCGCCCAGGGACAGGGCGCGGGGGACCGGTCCCCGAACGGTCGACGAGGGCATCGCGACCGCCAGAGGCCCGGCACTGCACGCGGCCCCACCCGGCCCCCCTGCCGGGTGGGGCCGCTTCGTGCGTTCAGCCCGCCGCCGAAGCGCCGTCCGCGGGCCCGTCCCCGTCCGCGGCCCCGTCCCCGCGCAGCGGCAGCGGACGGGCCGGCTCCAGCGCCGGGTCCTCCACCGCGAAGGTCCGTACCCGGCCCGGCCCGCTCCACGGCGTCTCGAACCGCACCGTCACCCGGCCGACGCCGCTGCCCTGCACCCAGCCCGGTCCGAACTCGGCGTGCCGCACGTCCTGCCCGGGCATCCAGTGCCGCACCGCGGGCGCACCGGTCCCCGGACCCTCGTCCTCCTCGGCCTCGCCCTCGGTCGCCTCCGGCTCCCCCGCCTCCTCCCGGACGGCCTGCGCGAAGAGGTCCTCCTGGGTGTAGTCGGCCAGTTGCGAGACCCCGACACCCAGCAGCCGCACACCTCCGGTGATGTCCACCTGGGAGGCCAGCCTGCGGGCCGTCTCGACGATCACCGCCTCCTCGTCCGTCGGACCGCGCAAGGTCTCCGAGCGGGTCAGCGTGGAGAAGTCGAACCGCCGTACCTTCAGCACCACCGTGCGCCCCGACCGCCCGGCGGCACGCAGCCGCCGCACGCACCGCGCGGCCAGGACGTCCACCTCGCGCAGCACCCGGTCCCGGTCCGCGAGGTCCACCTCGAAGGTGTCCTCCACCGACACCGACTTGGCGTCCTGGTCGGCCACCACCGGCCGGTCGTCCTGCCCCGTCGACATCTGGTGGACGCCGGCGCCGTGCGCCTTCCCCAGCAGCTGCACCAGCTCGGACTCCCCCGCCTCGGCGAGATCGGCCACCGTGTTCAGCCCGGCCCGGCGCAGCACCTGCTCGGTGGCCGGTCCGACGCCCGGCAGCGCCCGCACCGGCATCGGCCCCAGCACCGCCCGCTCCTGACCCGGCTCGACCAGCACCAGCCCGTCCGGCTTGGCCTGCTCCGAGGCGATCTTGGCCATCAGCTTGGACCCGGCCGCCCCGACCGAGGCGGTCAACCCGGTGCGCCGGTGGATGTCCGCCCGGAGGTCCTCCGCGAGGGCCAGCACCAGCCGTTCCCCCGTCCCGTGGTCCGCCTGCGCCAGCGCCGGGCCGTACGGGCCCGCCTCCAGGTCGACGAAGGCCTCGTCCAGGCTGAGCGGCTGCACCAGCGGCGACAGCTCGCGCAGCAGGCCCATCACCAGCTCGCTCACCGCCCGGTAGGCCTCGAAGCGCCCGGTCAGGAAGGCCGCGTTCGGGCAGAGCCGACGCGCCTGCGCCATCGGCATCGCCGAGTGCACCCCGAACTTCCGCGCCTCGTACGAGGCGGTGGAGACCACCCCGCGCCCGCCCAGACCGCCGACGATCACCGGCTTCCCGCGCAGGCTGGGCTTGGCCGCCTGCTCCACCGCCGCGAAGAAAGCGTCCATGTCGAGGTGGATGATGCTCGGCAGTGACCGCACCCGCCGATCATGCCGCACGGGTCCGACAGTGTGGCCGAACCCCGCCGCCGCCTCAGCCCGCGGCCGCACCCGCGTCGGCGAGCGCCTTCGGGATGCCGTCCTCCCGGGGCCCGAGGAAGAACGGGTCCGGCCGCAGCCAGGCGTTCAGCACCGCCTTGCCCGCGCCCGGGATCTCCCGCAGCCCGCCGTACAGCCAGGTCGCGTCGCGCAGTTCCGGCACGCCGACCGCGTACGCGTCGATGCCGGCCGCCTCGCAGAGCGCCAGCGCCCGCCGGACGTGGAAGTCCTGGCTGACCAGCACCGCCCGGTCCACCCCGAACACCCGGTGCGCCCGGGTGCAGGAGTCCCAGGTGTCGAAGCCCGCGTAGTCGCCCACCACGCGCACCGCTGGCACCCCGTGCTCGATCAGGTACTGGCGCATCGCGTCGGTCTCGTCGTAACTGTCCCGCCCGTTGTCGCCGGTGACCAGGACCGCCTGGACCTTCTGCGCCCGGTACAGGTCGGCCGCCGCGTCCAGCCGGTGCGCCAGGTACGGCGACGGCTTGCCCTCGAAGAGCCCGGCACCGAACACCACGGCCACCGGCGCCTTCGGCGCACTCTCCACGGTGCCGACCCGGTCCCCCGCCGAGATCCACAGCCATGCGCTCGGCGCCAGCGCCAGCGAACAGGCCACGGTGACGAGTTGGAAGATCCTGCGCTGGGTGCGCCGGCGCCGCAACCGGACGACGAGACCCAGCGCCCGCCGCCGCAACAGGCCGGGTATTCCGGAGCCGAACCGCACGTGCCCTCCCTTGATCGATCCACCAGGCACGACGAGGCCGCGGGCCCGGACGGTTCCCCGTCCGGGCCCGCGGCCTCGTCAGTCCGTGACTCAGACCGCCCGGTTGCGGCGCTGCGCCAGCTCGTCCCCCGGGTCGTGCCCGATCACGGTCTCACCGGTGTCGGTCCGCTCCGCGTGCAGCCGCCCGAGGGCCAGCTCCAGCTCCTGCCAGACCGCGCCGACGGCGATGCCGAAGACCCCCTGACCGCCCTTCAGCAGATCGACCACCTGCTGCGGCGTGGTGCACTCGTACACGGTCGCGCCGTCGCTCATCAGCGTCAGCCCGGTCAGGTCGCCGCCCTCGGCGGACTGCAGATGGGCGACCGCCACCCGGATGTTCTGCAAGGACACTCCCGCGTCCAGCAGCCGCTTGACGATCTTCAGCAGGAGGATGTCGCGGAAGCTGTACAGCCGCTGGCTGCTCGCCTGGTAGACCGAGCGGACGCTGGGCTCCAGCAGCCCCGTCCGCGCCCAGTAGTCCAGCTGGCGGTAGGTGATCCCGGCCGCCGCACAGGCCGTCGGGCCCCGGTAGCCGATCAGCTCGGAGGTGGGCGCGAGCCGCTCGATGGCCGGCTGGCCCGGCTGGACGGCCGGGAACCGGCCCACCCGGGGGAGCTCCGTCCGGGGCAGTTCAGCCACGCTGCGGGCGGCGCGGGGCATGTGCACGGTGCACAGGCCTCCCACGGCCGCTTCATCGCCGGTGCCGGTCATGCCTACCTCCGTCCACTCGTCCTGCGGGCAACCCAGACTGCGGGCGACAGGCACCCGGGCAGCCACTCCTGACGGTAGGCAGTCCCCTATGACCCGTCAACGATCGCCACGCCGGGCAGGACAAACCGCGTCACTCAGGAGAGTGGTTTTTCGTGCCCCTAGTGTGGGTAAGTGGACGCTATTTGGCAAAACGGACGAACGAATTCGGCAAGATGGCGGCCACCGGCCCCACCCGCCGTCCGTACCGGGCCAGCGCTACTGCGGCGTACCGCCGCCGAAGTCCTCCGGCGAGACCTGGTCGAGGAACTCGCGGAACTTCTCGACCTCGTCCTCCTGCTCGTCCGGGATCGCGATGCCCGCCTCGGCGAGCACCTCCTCGCTCCCGTAGATCGGCGTACCGGTCCGCAGCGCCAGTGCTATCGCGTCGGACGGCCGGGCGCTCACCTCGACCCCGCCCGCGAAGACCAGCTCGGCGTAGAAGACGCCCTCGCGCAGGTCGGTGATCCGCACCTCGGTGAGCTGCTGGCCGAGCGCCTCCAGGACGTCCTTGAAGAGGTCGTGCGTCAGCGGACGCACCGGCGTCATGCCCTGCTGGGCGAAGGCGATCGCGGTCGCCTCGCCGGGGCCGATCCAGATCGGCAGGTACCGATCGCCCCCGACCTCCCGAAGCAGCACGATCGGCTGGTTGGAAGGCATCTCCACCCGGACACCCACGACGTCGAGCTCATTCACACACGCAACCCTATGGCCCTCGCCCCGGATATGAAAGCGCAGAGCCGACGGTGCTGGTCAGCGGGGTCGGCGCGTCACGAGCGGGGCCGCAGACCGGCCTGCACCATGGCGGCGTGCAGCCGGACGGAGAGCGTGGCCAGCTCCCGAGCCGTGGCCTCGGCGTGCGCCCGGGTCTGCGGGTTGCGGTGCCGGCGCAGGGGCGCCACCACCTGCTCCACCAGTGCGATCTCGCGGTCGGCGGCGGCCTTCATGGCCCGTAGGTGGCGCGGCTCCAGCCCGTACCGGCCGAGCTCCGCGACCAGACGGGCCACCTGGAGCGCCTCGCCGTCGTAGCCGCCGTCGGACCCGGCCGCGACCAGCCCGTACGACTCCCACTCGACCAGCTCGCCCTCGCCCGCCTCTGCGGCGGCCAGCAGCTCGGCCCGGCCCAGCCGGACCCCCGTCGAGGCCTCGGCGGCCGCCACCAGCTCGCGGTCCGCCTCCTCCAGCGGCCCGGGGCGCGCGTCGGCGGCGGGCAGCGCGGGTGGGGTCTCGCCGCGCTCGATCGCGTCCAGGTGCTCGCGGATCACCCGCAGCGGAAGATAGTGGTCACGCTGCATCCGCAGCACGTAGGCCAGCCGCTCGACGTCGGCCGGGCTGAACTTGCGATACCCCGACGGCGTGCGCTGGGGCTCGACCAAGCCCTCCGCCTCCAGGAACCTGATCTTCGAGATGGTGACCTCGGGGAAGTCGTCCCGCAGGAAGGTCAGCACCGCGCCGATGCTCAGCAGCTCGTCGCCGCCACGCCGTCGGCCGCCCCCGGCGGGCCGGTCCGGACGGACCGGCTGCCTGGGGGCCGCGACCACTCCCCGCGCGCCCTGGTCCGACAGCGGACCGGGCGACGCGGGGGTGACCGCCCCGAGAGATGAAGGAGTGTTCGCGCTCACTCGGGCTCCTGCCGACGTTGGTTTCAGTACCCCCGGTGGTGGCTGGCGAAGAACACCAGCCGGTACTTCCCGATCTGCACCTCGTCGCCGTTGTTCAGCGGCACCTCGTCGATCCGCTCACGGTTGACGTACGTCCCGTTCAGGCTGCCGACGTCGGCGACGGTGAAGCCGCCACCGGGCGTCCGGCGGAACTCCACGTGCTTGCGCGAGACGGTGACGTCGTCCAGGAAGATGTCGCCCTGCGGGTGACGCCCGGCCGTGGTCCTGTCCGAGTCCAGCAGGAACCGGCTGCCCGAGTTCGGGCCGCGCTGGACGATCAGCAGGGCCGAGCCCGGCGGCAGCGCGTCGATCGCCGACAGCACCTCGGCCGACAGGGCCGGCGTACCGGTGCCGGTGGTGGTGTTGGGGTCGTAGGACTCCAGGCCGGAGATCGAGATGGTCGACGTGGTCTCCGCCGCCCCCTCGGGCAGCGCGCCACCGCGCAGCGCCGTACCGCAGTTGGAACAGAAGCGGGCCGCGGCCGGGTTCTGGTTGCCGCACCTGGGGCACGGAGTGGGGCCAGCCATGTTCACAGCCTCCTGGCGCGGCACACCCGACGGGTTGTGCCCGGCGTACGGGTCCGGGGCAAACCCTCCACCAGAGGTTGAGGGTCCTGACGGGAAACCTATGCGCGGGGCGCCGGAGGGGTCAACCGACGCGCCGTAGCCCGCCGGATTGCCCGCGTACTGTGCGCCGGCACCGTCCCGGAACATCGGGCGCTCGGCGTACTCGACGCCCTCGGGGGCGGGACGCATGCCCGGCACGGCGGGCTCTTCGTCGGCCCGGCGGTGACGCGCGGTGGGTGCCTCCACGGCAGCCGCGTCACGGCCCTTGTTACGACCGAACAACTTCGAGAAGAAACTCACGGGCGAATCCCCTTGCGTGTGACAGACCCGCCCGCGGGGCAGGGTGGGAACCTCGGACAGGCTGCGGGCCCGGTCGCGGATCGGGCCTGCTGGAGTGGTACTCCGACGTGTGGTGTTCCGGCTTGTGCTGGTGCGGACCAGTCTCGCCCACCTGACGGCGGCACCCCGCACCGGGGGGCACCCGCAGATGACGGACCGTTCGGCAGGTGCCTCGTCACTTCGGAGCCGGCTTGGCGTACTGCGGCGTCTTCAGGTCGACGAGGGCGTCGACGAGCACCTTCTGCTGCGGGGAGATGGTCGCGCGGGCCTGATGACTCTCAAGAGTACGGACCACGCCTCCCGGAATGTTCAGCGCGGGTGTGAGGTCCTGCGGGTTCCCCACCACGGTGAAGCGATAGGGCTGCGAGACCTTCTTCCCGTCGATCTGCACACCGCCGCCGGACGCGTCCGTGAAGTAGGTGTCGACCACCACGCGCACATCGTTGATCTGAATCGCCTCCGCCCCCGCCGCTCGGAGTTCCTGCAGGGTGTCCAGCAGCATATCCGCCTTCACCTGCCCTTGGGGATCATCGACCGTCAGTACGATGCCCGGACCAGTGGCTTTGACGGTCCCGGCGAGCACGCCGAGCTCCGTCACCTTCTTCCTGGTCTGCTCCTGGGCTTCCTTGGCCTGGTTGGAGCTGTTCTCCAACTTGGCCAGGGACTGCTCCAACTCCGCCTTCTCCTGTTGGAGACGCTGCTGGCGGCCGTCCAGTTCGTCGAGGATCCGGACGAGGTCCTCCTGGCGCGCACCGCGCAGCTGGCTGTGGTGGTCGTTGGTGGAGCGGACCTGGATCGCCAGGGCCAGGCCGAGCGAGAACAGCAGCACCGCGACCACCAGTTGCCCGCGCGAGAGCCGCGGTGGCCAGAGGGCCGCCTTGAGCCGCTGCCGGCCCGCACCGCGATCGTCGACCGCCGGCTCGGGCGTGGCTACCGCCTCGGGCTCTGCCGGCACCTCCGGCGCGGGTGCCGCCTCGGCCACAGCGGCGGGCTCGGGTGCGGACGTCGGCTCGGCCGCCGGCTCGGAGGTGCGCGGCGGCACGGGGGTCGGCCTCGGCTCCACGGCCGCAGCCTCCACCTCGTCGTCCCCGGCGTCCACGGCCTCCACGGTGGGCTCGGCCGGTCGTACGGCCGTCTCCTCAGGCTCCGGATCGACCGCCTCCTCGCCGACTTCCACCGACTCCACCGACTCCGCCGGCTCTGCCGACTCCCTCGACTCGGCCGGTCGTACGGGCGCCGGCGCGACCGGCTTCACCGGCACGGCCGACTTCACCTGTTCGGCGGGCTCTCGCGGCGCGTTCTCCGCCGCCGCGGCCGCCCCCCGCTCCCCGTTCCCGTCCTCGCGCACGCCTTCTCCTGCCCGTCCGTCCGCCTTCTCGTCCGCCGGCTCCCGGCCGGGCTCAGGCGCGGAAGACATGGCGCCTGATCGCAGCGGCGTTGGAGAAGATGCGGATGCCGAGGACGACGACCACACCGGTGGACAGCTGGGAGCCGACACCGAGCTGGTCCCCGAGGAAGACGATCAGCGCCGCCACCACCACGTTGGACAGGAACGAGACGATGAACACCTTGTCGTTGAAGATGCCGTCGAGCATCGCCCGGACACCGCCGAACACCGCGTCCAGGGCCGCCACCACCGCGATGGGCAGATACGGCACGACGGCGTCGGGCACCTCGGGCTGGACGAAGAGCCCGACGACCACCCCGATCACGAGACCCAGTACGGCAATCACGGTCTAGCTGCTCCTGTCCCTGCGGGGGGCGACCCGGTCGCGGGCGCCGTGGGCGAGTGGGCTGTCGTGGTCTTGGCGGAGCCGCTCGGCGTGCGCTTCCCCGCGGGCGAGGTGCTCGGCGTGGCCGACCGCGACGCTCCGGGGGACGGACTCGGCGAGCCCGTGGTGGACGCCGTGGGGCTCGGGGGGTTCGGGGCGGGGGCCGACGGGCTCGCCGTCGACGAGGGCTCCGGCGTGGCCGGCTGGGCGGTCCGCAGCGTGATGCCGACGGCGGCGGGCAGTGTCAGCTTCTTCTGCGCGGAGATCGTCGACTTGATGCCGTACTTCTCCTGCAGCAGTCGGAGGTACTGACCCGCCATGTTGCTCTCGAAGGTGGCGACCAGCTTCGACCCGTCCCCCAACGCCTGCACGCTGTACGGGGGTACCAGCGGCCGGTTGTCGACCAGCACCGCCTCGCCCGCGGCACGGATCGCGGAGAGCGCGGTGAGCCGCTGCCCGTTGATCGAGACCGCCTCGGCCCCGGACTCCCAGAGCCCGTTCACCACCAGCTGCAGATCGCGGTCGCGCAACCGGCCGCTGTTGGAGAAGCCCTGACCGGCGCGCGGGTCGACGTTCCCGCCGGCGCCGGTGCCGGAGGCGTCCTCCAGGACCAGCTTGACCCCCGGCCCGCTGACCTCGGCCAGGCCCACCGCTCCGGCCAGCGCGGCCGGGTCGCCGTCGCCCGGCGACAGCGCCTGCTGCTGGGTCGTGTCGACCTTCCGCCGCAGCTCCTGGACCTGCTGCTGGAGTCGGTCCGCCGAGCCGTTGCTGTCGTTGATCCGGTGGATCAGCGCGTCGCGCTCCTTGGCGAGCGTGGGCTCGGCCTTGTGCGCGTTCACCGCGCCCACCGTCACCACCGCCCCGACCAGGGCCAGCCCGAGGCCCAGCGTGAGCAGGCCCCGGGCCGTGCCGGGTATCCGACTGTCGCGGTCACCGCCCCGCGCCGCGGCCGCCTCCGCGTAGCCCTCGTCCAGACTGTGGTCCATCACGCCGGTCAGCAGGGACATCGAGGCGTCCGGACGGTTGTACCGTCCGTTACTGGCACTCGGCGTCGGCGTCGCTGGCATGCGGACCATCGTCCCATGTCGGCGGAGGGGTCGGCGCACACCCCCTGACCTGCGGAGTCACCAAAGGCGACGGATCGTGACCAAGCATGCGAAACCGGGCAGCGGAGCATGCGGCGAGTACCGCACGCTCCGCTGCCCGGTCCGCGTCACCGCGCCACCGCGGCCCAGTGGTCACCGCCCGGCGCCGTCGACCACCGCCGCCCACTCGTCCAGCAGCGCCTCGGTCGCCTCGTCGTCCGGACCCTCCGCCCAGAGGTGGGTGACCGCCTCGGCGGGGTCGGGCAGGACCAGCGTCCAGCGGCCGTCCGCCTCGACGACCCGGACGCCGTCCGTGGTGTCGAGCTGCCGGTTGCCGGCCGCCTCCACCACCGAGCGCATGACCATGCCCTTCGCCGCCCACGGTGTCGCGATGTCGCGCCGGCGGATGTGCGCCTGCGGGATCCGCGCGTCGATCTGGCTCAGCGTGAGCTGGGTCCGGGCCACCAGTCCGACCAGGCGGACGAACGCCGCCGCACCGTCCAGCACCCCGCTGAACTCGGGCACGACGAAACCGCCGCGCCCGTCGCCGCCGAACACGGTGCCCTCGGCCGCGGCCGCCTTGGCCAGGTCGTCCGGCGTGGTCGTGGTCCAGACGACCTGCGTGCCGTGGTACGCGGCGACCTGCTCGGCGATCCTGGTGGTCGTCACGGGCAGCGCCACCTGACCGCTCCGGCGCTCGGCCGCGACCAGGTCGAGCAGCACCAGCAGTGCGCGGTCGTCGTCGATCACCCGGCCCAGCTCGTCCACGAAGGCCACCCGCTCGCCGACCGGGTCGAACCGGACGCCGAAGGCCGCCCGGGAGGAGGCGACCAACTCGCCGAGCCTGGCCAGCCCCGCTCGCCGCTCCTCGGCGTCCTCGGTCGGCCGCGCCTCGTCCAGCCCGCTGGAGACGGTGAGCGCCTCCACGCCGAGCCGGCCCAGGATGCTCGGCAGAACGAGCCCGGCACTGCCGTGCGCCGTGTCCACCACGACCTTCAGCCCCGCCTCGCGGACACCCGTGGTGTCCACCGCCCGCAGCAGGTTGCCGGCGTAGGAGTCGAAGACGCTGGACGGGAAGGTCAGGTCGCCGATCTCACCCGGGAACGCGCGCCGGTACTCCTGCCGGGCGTACACCCGGTCGAGCTTGCGCTGCCCGGCCTGGGAGAGGTCGGCTCCGCGTTCGTCGAAGAAGAGGATGTCGAGCGAGTCCGGCACACCGGGGGTGGTCCGCAGGAAGATCCCGCCCGCGCTCCCGCGGGCCGTGTGCTGCCGCGCCACCGGCATCGGCACGTTCTCCAGGTCGCGGACGTCGATCGCGCTGGTCTGCAGCCCCGAGATCATCGCCCGTTTGAGCGCACGCGCACCACGCGAGTGGTCACGCGCGATGGTGACGGTGGCCCCCTTCTTCAGCGTCGTCGCGTACGCCCCCGCCAGCCGGACGGCCAGCTCCGGGGTGATCTCGACGTTGAGGATGCCCGACACGCCGCGCAGCCCGAAGAGGTGCTCCTGACCGCGGGACTCCCAGATCACCGAGGTGTTGACGACCGCGCCGGCTTCGATGGTCTTGAACGGGTAGACCCGGACGTTGGCGCCGATGATCGACTCCTCGCCGACCAGGCACTCGTCGCCGATCACCGCCCCGTCCTCGATCCGCGCGGCCCGCATCACATCGGTGTTCTTGCCGACCACGCAACCCCGCAGATTGCTCTGCGGCCCGATGTAGACGTTGTCGTGGATGACCGCCTTGTGCAGGAAGGCCCCGCGTTTGACGACCACGTTGCTGCCGAGCACGGTGTGCTCGCGGATCTCCACGCCGGCCTCGACCTTGGCGTAGTCCCCGATGTACAGCGGGCCGCGGAGGATCGCCTCCGGGTCCACCTCGGCCCCTTCGGCCACCCAGACACCGGGCGAGATCTCGAACCCGTCGAGTTCGACGTCGACCTTGCCCTCCAGGACGTCCGCCTGGGCCTTGCCGTAGCTCTCGTGGGTGCCCACGTCCTCCCAGTAGCCCTCGGCCACGTAGCCGTAGACCCGCTTGCCCTCCTTCAGCAGCTGCGGGAACACGTCGCTCGACCAGTCGACGGACTCACCCGCCGCCACGTAGTCGAAGACCTCGGGCTCCATGACGTAGATGCCGGTGTTGACCGTGTCGGAGAAGACCTGGCCCCAGGTCGGCTTCTCCAGGAAGCGCTCGACCCGGCCCTCGTCATCGGTGATCGTGATGCCGAACTCCAGCGGATTCGGCACACGGGTGAGACAGACGGTGACCAGAGCGTTCTTGCTGCGGTGGAACTCGATCAATTCCGAGAGATTGAAGTCGGTCAGCGCGTCACCGGAGATCACCAGAAAGGAGTCGTCCTTCAGCGCGTCCTCGGCGTTCTTGACACTCCCCGCAGTGCCCAGCGGCGTCTCCTCGTTCGCGTAGGTCAGATGCATACCCAGCTCTTCGCCGTCACCGAAGTAGTTCTTGACCAGTGAGGCGAGGAACTGGACGGTCACGACGGTGTCGGAGAGGCCGTGCCGCTTCAGCAGCCGAAGCACGTGCTCCATGATCGGCCTATTGGCGACCGGAAGCAGCGGCTTCGGCATGCTGGAGGTCATCGGGCGGAGTCGGGTGCCTTCGCCCCCTGCCATTACAACGGCTTTCATTACGGGTGCGTCCTCCTTCGCGGTGGTGGACCCTGCAGGTCCATCAAACCGTTCCAGAGGTTCTCTACCCGGAAGATATCGTCCGACGCACCGTGGTGGCGTGGGACTTCTCTCAGATCACGTCTCAGACTGCGGACGCGGAGGAGGCCGAGCCCGCCCGGATGATCTGGCGCGCCTGGACCGCGTAGAGAATGCCGGCCCACCAGTACAGCGTGGTCCCCCACCAGATGAAGGCCCAGCTGACGACCTCGGCCGGCCGCGCGATCCAGGTGTCCCCGGTGCCGAGCAGCAGAAGCGGAAACGCGTACATCAGATTGAATGTCGCGGCCTTCCCCAGGAAACTCACCTGCAACGGGCCGTAGCCGTGCCGGTTCAGAATCGGAAGGAGCCCCGCGATAAAGAGCTCACGCGCGATCAGGATCGCCGTGAGCCACCACGGCAGGATCTCACGCCAGGTCAGACCCAGCAGGGTGGAGAGCACATAGAGGCGGTCCGCCAGCGGGTCGAGCAGCTGGCCGACCCGGCTGATCTGCCCCCACCTGCGAGCGAGCTTTCCGTCGAGATAGTCGCTGATGCCACTCAGCATCAGAATCAGCAGCGCCCAGCCGTCGTTGTTCGGCCCGTCGAACACCGGCCAGAGGATCAGCCAGAGGAAGAGCGGAACGCCGACCAGCCGGCCCATGCTCAGCAGGTTGGGGATGGTGAGGACGCGATCGGTCTGGACCCGCGTCTCCTGGACCTCCACCCGGGGGCCTCCTGTACCGTGTGACGACTTTTGCATGTTGACCCTACAACAGAAAAGCCCCCGTCCGGTTCCCCGGCGGGGGCTTCTCTAGAAGAATTGTTCGGCGGCGTCCTACTCTCCCACAGGGTCCCCCCTGCAGTACCATCGGCGCTGTGAGGCTTAGCTTCCGGGTTCGGAATGTAACCGGGCG
>NZ_JBHVWC010000015.1:0-57938 GCF_042882445.1 Kitasatospora sp. NPDC058218
GTTGACTTTTGGCACGCTGTTGAGTTCTCAAGGAACGGACACTTCCTTCGGACCGCCTTCCAGCGGGCCCTCCGGGCGCTTCGTTCTTTCGTGTTTGAAGCTTATCAGATGTTTTCCGCTCCGTTTTCCGGAGTTTCATTCATCGGATTCGCATTCCGCCGCCCCTCTCGGTGCGACTCCGGAACTGTACGGGGACCGGCCCGCCACATGCAAATCGCCCCCGCCAGGGGATCCGGGCGGGGGCGATCGAAGAGCGGTCGGCCTGCTCAGCGGACCTCGGTGATCTCCGGGCCGCGGGCGAACGGGTCGAGCGCGGCGCCGCCGAAGCGGCTGCTGTCGCCCTCGCCGGCAGCGGCGGCTGCCCCGCCACCGTCGGCCACCATCTGCGCGTCCTCGGGGAGCTTCAGCACGATCGGGTCGCGCGGCGCCATCGGGCTCTCGCCACGGACGACGACCGTCTGCTGGAAGACCTGCTCCAGGATCCCGGCCATCTCCGGCTGCACCGCGGCCTGGCCCGAGATCACACCGCGCAGGAACCAGCGCGGCCCGTCGCAACCGACGAAGCGCACCAACTGGACGCCCTGCGTGCCGTCCGGCAGCTGCACGGGGACCTGGGCCCGGAGGTGCCAGCCGAGCGGGCCCTCCTCCTCCTCGATGAGGCCGCCCTGCGAGGTGATGCCGTTGGCGATCTCCTCGCGGACCTCACCCCAGATGCCCTCGGACTTGGGAGCCGCGAAGGCCTGCAGCTGGATGGCGCTGTTGCCGAGGACCAGCGTCGCGGCCACGATCGCGTCCCCGGCCACCTCGACGCGCAGTTCCATGCCCTCGACACCGGGGACCAGCAGGCCCCCGAGGTCGACCCGGCCTTCCTCCGGCTGCTCCAGCTCGGAGTGGTCCCACGGACCGTCCGGACGCGGCGCCGGCGGCAGGCCGACCCGCTCCGCCGGGTCCAGCTCGGTCACGTTCTCGCTCTCGGCGGAACCTTCGACGTCATCGGCCGTCTCGTCGGCGCTGATGGCGTCGTCGGCGAGCTGCTCGACAGCGTCCTCGCTCTTCTGGCGACGACGGAACACGGTCACTGTCCTTCCCGGTCCAAGACCGATGCGAATACCTGCTCGGCTTCCTGCGAGGCCGCGGGCAGCCTAGACCGCGGCGTGGCCGCCGGTCGACCCGAACCCGCCCTCGGCTCGTGCCGACCCGGGCAGTTCGGCCACCTCGTGGAAGCGGGCCTTCTCGACCTGCTGGATCACCAGCTGGGCGATCCGGTCCCCTCGGCGGAAGCTGACGGCTTCGCGCGGGTCCAAGTTGACGACGATCACCTTGATCTCTCCACGGTACCCGGCATCGACCGTCCCTGGGGCGTTCACCAGAGCAACTCCGCAACGAGCTGCGAGCCCGGAGCGGGGGTGGACGAACGCCGCGTAGCCGTCCGGCAGCGCGATGGCGACGCCGGTGGGCAGGACGACCCGCTCGCCGGGGGCCAACTCGGCGTCGACGGTGGTCCGCAGGTCGGCACCCGCGTCGCCGGGCTGCGCGTACGCGGGCAGCGGCAGCTCGGTGTCGATTCGCCTGATCAGGACATCTACCGGCGGGCGGGGGGTACTGCTCAAGGGTTCACCTCAAAGGCTCGGGCGCGCTTCATCAGATCCGGGTCGTCGAGGACCTTCCCGATGTCCTCGGGACGACCGTTCTTGGTGAAGTGTTCCAGCTTCACCTGGATGAAGAGTGCCTGGGCGCGGACGGCGACCGGGCCGGCGGGCCCACCGATCCGCGCCTCGCCGGCGCTGTAGATCTTCCGGCCGTGCACTCCGGTGATCCAGGCGCGCAGGTGCAGCACGGAGTCGACCGGTACCGGGCAGAGGAAGTCGGTCTCCAGCCGGCCGGTGACGGCGGGGGCGTGCAGCAGCCAGTTCAGCGTGCCGAGCGTCTCGTCCATCGCCGTGGTCAGCAGGCCGCCGTGGGCGAGCCCGGGACCGCCCTGGTGGGTGGAGCGGACGGTGAACTCGGCGGTGACGTCGAGCCCCTGGCCGGCCACCGCGTCGATCTGCAGGCCTCCGGGGTGCTGCGGGCCGCAGCCGAAGCAGTGCTCGTAGTGCGAGCCGAGCCGGGTGCCCGGGGCCGGGGCCTGGGGGGCGCGCGGCGGCAGGACGGCGCCCGGCGGGGGCGTGGTCGGCGTCAGCGGCACGGTCGGCGCCGGCTGGGCGGACGGGGAGGCTGGGGCTACGGAACCGGTCACGGTGCCCAACCCTACCGACCGGTAGGCGGTCTGGGCCCGGGGGTGCCGTCCCGGGCGTCCCGTAACGGCGACCACAATGGGGGCATGTACGACGAACGCCTCACCGTGCCGCGCTCCTGGTGGTTGCTCCCGGTCGCGATCGGGCTCACGCTCGCGATGATCCTGCTGCGACTCAGCGCGGTGGGCGCGCTGGTCGGGCTGGTGGTCGGCATCGCCGCCGGCGCGGCCGCGATCAGCAGCTACGGCTCCGCCCGGATCCGCGTGGTGCAGGGCTCCCTGGTGGCCGGCCAAGCCCGTATCCCGGTCGACGCCCTCGGCGCCGCGCACCCGCTCAGCCCCGCCGAGGCGGTGGCCTGGCGCGGCCCGAAGGCCGATCCGCGCGCCTTCATGCTGCTGCGCAGCTACGTCCCGACCGCGCTGCGTGTCGAGGTCAGCGACCCGGCCGACCCGACGCCCTACCTCTATCTGTCCACCCGCTCGCCGATGAAGCTGGCCGAGGCCCTGGACGAGGCCCGCCGCAGCGCCCGCGCCTGACTCCCGGCCCGTCGCCCCGGGCCATCCCACCGGGCCGTCGCCGGAGCGGCGGCCCGGACGAACGTCCGGAGCGGGCCGGCGAGCAGCCCGGCGCGGCCCCCGGCTCCGGCACTGCGCCGGCAACGGGGGCGGAAAACGGAGAGGGACGGTTCCGCAGTGCGGGACCGTCCCAGATATCTCCGTACCGCACGAGGTGCTGCCACTTCGCGCGGTACGCGGTACTGCGCCGGAACGAGCCGACGCAGTACTGCCGGTGCGTCCGCCTCGACGGCCGCCGGTACTGCCGTCCGGCCCCGCTGCCCGGGGCCGGAAGGGGCGGTGTGCCGGTCCCGCGAGGTTCCGCGGGCCCGGGCCCATGGCCGCCCTGATACTCAGGCGCCGCAGTCCCGGCAGATCGGGTTGCCGTTCTTCTCGCTGTACAGCTGGCTGCGGTGGTGGACCAGGAAGCAGCTCATGCAGGTGAACTCGTCGGCCTGGCGCGGCAGCACCCGGACCGACAGCTCCTCGTTCGAGAGGTCGGCGCCGGGGAGCTCCAGGCCCTCCGCCGCATCGAACTCGTCGACGTCGACGGAGCTGGTGCTCTTCTCGTTCCGCCGAGCCTTCAGTTCCTCGATGCTGTCCTCGTTGAGGTCGTCATCGGTCTTGCGTGGGGTGTCGTAGTCAGTTGCCATGTTTTCGCTCTCCCCCTCCGGGTTGTGCGGTGTGTGCGGTATCTCCAGCGCACGTAACGCATGGGGGGTCGGTCTTGTGCCCGACCCGAGGCGGAGATTTTGCCTTACTTCAAGCCCTGTTACTCAATCGACACTCAGCCAGGGGTCCGTTGGGGTGATCCGATCGGGCGCGGGAGGCCTCACGCTGGGCCATCGCCGGCCTGCGATCGGGGCCGCTCGACGGACACGCTCAGTCATCGGAAGCCTTGCGGTTACTCGACCGTTCCCTTGCCCACCAGGGGACCCGGTCAATCCGCGCGAACGGTTCCGGCCTCGAACTTCATCACGGACTGCAACCGAAGCACCGTTCACCATGATCACGCTCCGAGGTCGCCCCACCCCACGGAGCGACACGGTGTGACCTTGCTCACGTTCCGAATCTTCCGGGGCAAACCACGGAAAATCCACCCAACAGGAACGGCCGGATCCCTCGCCCGGCGCGCCCTGCGGTTCGTGTCCGGGTCCTACTGGGCGGCCTTCCGCGCGGCCCGGCGGGCCAGCAGCGCGGCCTGCCGCTCGTCGAACTTGGTCGCCTGCGCGTCCAGCCCACCGAGGAAGGCGCCGAGCTCGTCCTGGGCCCGCAGGCCCTCCGGGCCCAGCCCGCCGACCTCCATGACCTTGAGGTGGCGCAGCACCGGCTGCAGCACGTCGTCGTGGTGGATGCGCAGGTTGTAGACGCCGCCGATGGCGATCTGCGCGGCGGCCCGCTCGAAGCCGGGGATGCCGTGGCCCGGCATCCGGAAGTCGGTGACCACGTCGGCGATGGCGCGCATGGCCTGGTCGGGGGCGATCTCCAGGGCGGCCTTCAGCAGGTTCCGGTAGAAGACCATGTGCAGGTTCTCGTCGTTGGCGATCTTCGCGAGCAGCTGGTCGCAGAGCGGGTCGCCGGCGAAGTGGCCGGTGTTGCGGTGCGAGATCCGGGTGGCCAGCTCCTGGA
Source organism: Kitasatospora sp. NPDC058218 (assembly GCF_042882445.1). Lineage (NCBI taxonomy): Bacteria > Bacillati > Actinomycetota > Actinomycetes > Kitasatosporales > Streptomycetaceae > Kitasatospora > Kitasatospora sp. NPDC058218. The sequence continues at coordinate 4,418 of NZ_JBHVWC010000015.1, forward strand.
AGGCCACGTAGGCGACCGAGTGCAGCATGCTGTGCGAGTTGTCGGACTCGAAGCCCTCCGACATGTGGCTCATCCGAGCCCGCTCCAGCTCGTTCGGGTCGACGGCCCGGGTGGCGAGCAGGTAGTCGCGAATGGCTATGCCGTGCCGGCCCTCCTCGGCCGTCCAGCGGTGCACCCAGGTGCCCCAGGCGCCCTCGCGGCCGAACATGGTCGCGATCTCGTGGTGGTAGCTGGGGAGGTTGTCCTCGGTCAGCAGGTTGACCACCAGCGACACCCGGCCGAGCGGGGTCACCCGGGACTGCTCCACCGACCAGGCCTCGCCGCCCAGCACGCCGTCGAAGTCGCGGCCCTGGCTCCACGGGACGAACTCGTGCGGCATCCAGTCCTTGGCGACCTTCAGGTGGCGGTTGAGCTCGGTCTCCACCACCTCTTCGAGGGCCATGATCAGCCGCGCGTCGGTCCAGGCGCTCGAACCGAGCGGGGCGGTGCGCTGCACGGGGGCGATGGTCACGAGTCTTGCTCCAGGGGGACGGGCACGCGCGGGGCGGGCGCGTTGGGCGGGCACGTCGGGGACACCGAAGTCGGGACGCACTTACGGTTGCGTAACTTACGACACCGTAAGTTGCTCGGACCGGAAATGACAAGCCGCCCCCGCCAGGCCTTATGTCGTCTTGACGGGCCTGGCGGGGGCGGCGGAGTTGGTCAGCGCACGGAGCGCGGCCGGTGCGAGCGGCGCGGCGGGGGCGTGAGGGGCCTGTGGGGGTGCTCAGGCCCCCGGGATCCGGACCCGCATGGTGAGGCCGCCACCGGAGCGCGGGGTGGCCTCGATGGTGCCTCCGTGCGCCCGGACCACCGAGCGGACGATGGACAGGCCCAGCCCGACCCCCTTGTCGCTGCGGGTGCGGTCGGCGCCCTTGACCCGGCGGAACGGTTCGAAGATGTGCTCCAGCTCGTAGCCGGGCACCACCGGGCCGGTGTTGGACACCACCAGCTCGCCGCCGCCGGGCACCTCCGCGGTGCTGATCTCGACCCAGCCGCCGGCGGTGTTGTAGCGCACGGCGTTCTGCAGCAGGTTGAGCGCGATCCGCTCCAGCAGCACGCCGTTGCCGGCGACCACGGCCGGGTTCAGGGTCGCGCGCAGGTCGACCTCGCGCCGATCGGCCTCGGCGCGGGTCTGCACCAGGGCCCGGGTGGCGACCTCGGAGAGTTCCACCGGACGGCGGTCGGTGAGTTCGTTGTCGCTGCGGGCGAGCAGCAGCAGGCCCTCCACCAGCTGCTCGCTGCGCTCGTTGGTGGCCAGCAGGGTCTTTCCGAGCTGCTGGAGGTCGGGCGAGGCGCCGGGGTCGGAGAGCTGGACCTCCAGCAGGGTCCGGTTGATCGCCAGCGGGGTGCGCAGCTCGTGCGAGGCGTTGGCGACGAAGCGGCGCTGGGAGTCGAAGGAGCGGTCCAGCCGGTCGAGCATGTCGTCGAAGGTGTCGGCGAGCTCCTTGAGCTCGTCGTCCGGCCCGTCCAGCTCGATCCGCCGGTGCAGGTCGGAGGAGGCCACCTCGCGGGCGGTGCGGGTGATCCGCCCGAGCGGGCGCAGCACCCGGCCGGCCATCGCGTAGCCGGCGGCGAAGGCGATCACGGCGAGGCAGACCAGCACCGTGAGGGCCTTGCGCAGCAACGTGTTGAGCGCCGAGTTGGAGGCGATGTCGTGCCGGTTGGCGAGGTACTGGTTGAACTGCTCGCTGGTCATCGGCACGCCGTTGACGGTGATGTCCTTGCCGAACAGGAAGGGCGGCGGCTGGACGTCGTGCAGGGCCTGGCGGACGAAGAAGTACATCAGCAGCAGCAGGACGACGCCGGCCATCAGGAACATCCCGCCGTAGAGCAGGGTCAGGCGGATCCGGATGGTCGGGCGGAACGGCAGCCAGGCGAGCATCCCGTCGCCGGGCACGTAGGTGTCGTGCGACGCGTGGTGCAGCCGGGGCTCGCGCGGCGGGTCCACGGGCTTCGGCGGTACGGACCGGGGCGGCACGGCGCGCGGGCCGCCGGCGGGCGCGCCGGAGGGCCCGCCGGCCGGGGGCGGGGTGGTCATGATCGTCCTCTCGGGGCGCGTCCGCCGGGGCGGGCGCGTGGTGGGTGGGGTCCGCCGGAGCCCCGCGGGGCCCGCGGGGTCGCGTGGATCCGGCCGGACCCGGGTCAGATCCGGTAGCCGGAGCCCGGCACGGTGACGATCACCGGCGGGTCGCCGAGCTTGCGGCGCAGCGTCATCACGGTGACGCGCACGACGTTGGTGAACGGGTCGGTGTGCTCGTCCCAGGCCTTCTCCAGGAGCTGCTCGGCGGAGACGACGGCGCCGCCGGCCCGCATCAGCACCTCCAGGACGGCGAACTCCTTGGGAGCGAGCTGGACGGGCCGCCCGTCGCGGATCACCTCGCGGCGGCCGGGGTCGACCGAGATGCCGGCGCGCTCCAGGACCGGCGGCAGCGGGACGGTCGCCCGGCGGCCCAGCGCCCTTACGCGGGCGACGAGTTCGCTGAAAGCGAACGGCTTGGGGAGGTAGTCGTCCGCGCCGATCTCCAGGCCCTCGACCCGGTCGCTGATGTCGCCGGAGGCGGTCAGCATGATCACCCGGGTGGCCAGGCCCTGGTCGACCACGCTGCGACAGACGTCGTCCCCGTGGACCAGTGGCAGGTCGCGGTCGAGAACGACCACGTCGTAGTCGTTGACCGCGATGCGCTGGAGCGCGGCCTCCCCGTCGTACACCACGTCGACGGCCATCGCCTCGCGGCGCAGGCCGGTAGCGACAGCCTCGGCGAGCAGCTGCTCGTCCTCGACGACGAGAACCCGCACGGTCGTTGTCCCTTCTCCAGGCCGGCCCCGGAAGCGGACGCACGGCTCCGACGGTGCCTCCATCCTGCCTGGTCATGCGGTAAAGCAGCGATAAGCTGCCCCGGAGGCAGGACCGCGAGGGTGCCCGGCCACCGCCGCCGGTGACGGCCTCCCCCGCGATTCGTGCCGGGAACACTCCGCTTGGACTGTGACACAGGCAACTTTCTCGCCCGGAGAGGTTTCCCCGCCCGGGGGCGGGGGAGGACAGGTGCACACCCGCGATCTGGCTGATGGCCGATCGCACCCACCCGCCGTGCGTTCATCATCCGCGCCGGCCCTGGGGCTGGGGCGTCACCGGGAGCGGCCGAGGGCCGTCTCCGCGCCCGTCCGGAGATCACGACCTACCGGATCGGACGCTTCCGCTGGCTACCACGATCCTGGGGCGGGGGACGCACGAACGTGCACGTCCGACACAGTAAGGGGGCCCGTATGGACGCCTTCACCGCCGGAATCCTGCAGCGCATAGCCAACGCCGAGCAGGACCTGCACCGCGCGATCGAGGCCGGGGACGAGTTCCTCGCCGAGGTGGAGCAGTCCGAGCTGGACGACCTCCGCCGGCTCGCCGCCGAACACGGCGTCGACACGGTGCTGGAGCGCCACCGCACCGCTGCCTGATCCGCCCGACCTGCCCGACCCGACGCCGGACTCCGGCACCAGCGGCCCTGCGGGGGCCGTGCGAAACCTCAAGCCCTGGCACTCCCCGTATGCCAGGGCTCTTCGCTGCCCGGACAGGCTCTCGCGCGATCGCCTCCGGGCACCGGGCCGCGAACACCGGTGGGCCGGGTTCCGTACGGAACCCGGCCCACCGGTGTTTCAGTCGGCCCAGGCGCGCAGTCGCGCCAGCCGCTCCTGGAGCGGCTCGTAGACGCCGGGCGCGGCCGCGACGGTCAGCTCGCCGTCCGGCCCCCGACCGGGGCGGCCGCCGACCAGGGCGCCGGCCTCGGTCGCGATCAGGCAGCCCGCCGCCCGGTCCCAGGGGGCCAGCCCGCGCTCGTAGTAGCCGTCCAGGCGCCCGGCCGCGACGTCGCAGAGGTCCACCGCGGCGGCCCCGCCCCGACGGACGTCGCGGACCTCCGGCATCAGCGCCAGCAGCACCTCGGCCTGCCGGACCCGCACCGACTGCACGTAGTTGAACCCGGTGGCGATCAGCGCCTGCCCCCACGTCGGGGCCGGGCGGGCCGTCACCGGCCGGCCGTCGAGCCGGGCGCCGCGCCCCAGCACCGCGTGGAAGAGTTCACCGCGCTCCGGGGCGTACACCACGCCGACGACCGCCCGGCCGTCCAGCTCGGCGGCCACGCTGACGGCCCAGGAGGGCAGTCCGTAGAGGTAGTTGACCGTGCCGTCGAGCGGGTCGACGACCCACCGGACGCCGCTGGTGCCGAGCCGCTCGGCCCCCTCCTCGCCGAGGTAGCCGTCGTCCGGGCGGCGGGTGCCGATCAGTTCCAGGACGAGCTTCTCGGAGGCGAGGTCCATTTCGGTGACCACGTCGACCGGGCTGCTCTTGGTGCCCGCCACGCCCAGGTCGGCGGGCCGCTTGTCGCGCAGCAGGGCACCGGCCCGGCGGGCGGCGTCCAGGGCGACGTCGAGCAGTTCGTCGAGCAGGGCGTCGGACGGGGCCGCGGGCAGGGCGTCGCGGGGGTCGTCGGACAGTCCGGGGCTGGGCACGGGATCTCCTCGGGGCGGGGTCAGCGCTCGGCGGCGGCCGGGCGGGGGGCGCGCGGGTTCGGGCAGCAGGCCACCGCGCACACGTCGTGGCCGGGGCCGAGCGCGCCGAGGGCGCAGCGGGTCACCGGCGCGCCCCGCTCGGCGGCGGCCCGCTCCAGGACCAGCTCCCGCACGGCGGCGGTGAACCGGGGATCGGCACCGACGGTGGCCGCGCGGGCGACGGGCAGCCCGAGTTCGGCGGCCTTGGCCACCGCCTCGGTGTCCAGGTCGTACTTGACCTCCATGTGGTCGGAGACGAAGCCGATCGGGACCATCACGACGGCGGGCGCGCCGTCCGCGTGCTGCGCCTCCAGGTGGTCGCAGATGTCGGGTTCCAGCCACGGGGTCTGCGGGGCGCCGCTGCGGCTCTGGAAGACCAGCTCCCAGGGCCGGTCGGCGACGCCGGTCCGCTCAGCGACGGCCGCCGCGATCAGCCGGGCGACGTCCAGGTGCTGGGCGACGTACGCGCCGCCGGGCCGGCCGCGGGCCGGATCGTCCGGGTCGCCGGAGGTCTGCGCCATGGCGTCCGGGACGGAGTGCGTGGTGAACGCCAGCCGGGCGCCCGCCCGCACCTCCTCGGGCAGCCGCGCCAGCGCGGCCAGGGTGGCGTCGATCATCGGCTCGACGAAGCCGGGGTGGTTGTAGAAGTGTCGGAGCTTGTCGACCCGCAGCTCCGGCAGCCCCTCCTCGGCCAGCCTGGCCAGCGCGTCGGCGAGGTTCTCCCGGTACTGCCGGCAGCCGGAGTAGCCGGCGTAGGCGCTGGTGGCCAGGACGGCGACGCGGCGGTGCCCGTCGGCGGCGAGCTCGCGCAGGGCGTCGGTCAGGTAGGGCGCCCAGTTGCGGTTGCCCCAGTAGACCGGGAGGTCCAGCCCGTGGTCGGCGAAGTCCTTGCGGAGCGCGGCCAGCAGCTCGCGGTTCTGCTCGTTGATCGGGCTCACGCCGCCGAACATGAAGTAGTGCTTGCCCACCTCCTTGAGCCGCTCCTTCGGGATGCCGCGCCCCCTGGTGACGTTCTCCAGGAAGGGGACGACGTCCTCGGGGGCCTCGGGCCCGCCGAAGGAGAGCAGGAGCAGGGCGTCATAGGGGGCGGCCCCGGAGGGGGACGGATTGCGCACGTCGGACATGCGACCGATCCTGCCATTGAGGGGCCGGAGCACGGTGGCGGGGCCGCACCGGGTGTCCGGAAAATACTGTTTGCCAAGGTACGTAAGCTGTGTAGTCCAGCCTCGTTCCTTACCCCCGCGGAGCTCCCGTGCTGTCCAGCTACCGCCAGATATTCGCCGCCCCCGGCAGTCTGGCCTTCTCGTCCACCGGGTTCATAGCCCGCCTGCCGATCTCCATGACAGGGATCGGCATCATCACGATGCTCTCCGAGCTGAGAGGCTCGTACGGCATCGGGGGGCTGGTGTCGGCTTCGCTGGCGATCTCGGCGGCGGTTCTGGGGCCGCTCGTCGCCTGGCTGGTGGACCGCCACGGACAGCGCCGGGTCGCCCTCCCGGCCGCCGGCCTGACCATCCTCGCCGCGACGGGGCTGTTGCTCTGCGCCCACTTCGACGCCCCGACCTGGACGCTGTTCGTCTTCGCGATCGGCATGGGCGTGATGCCGAGCACCGGGGCCATGGTCCGCGCGCGCTGGGCGCACCTCTATCGCGACGAGACGCCGAAGCTGCACACCGCCTACTCCTTCGAGGCCGTGGTCGACGAGGTCTGCTTCATCGTCGGCCCGGTCCTGGCCATCGGGCTCGCCACCTCGGTCTTCCCGGAGGCGGGCCTCCTGCTGGCCGGCGTCTTCCTCGCCGTCGGCGTCTCGCTGTTCACCGCCCAGCGGCGTACCGAACCGCCCCTCCAGCCGGCGCACGCCCGCACCGGCGGCAGCGCGATCCTCAACGGCGGCCTGGTCGTGCTGGTGCTGACCTTCATCGCCACCGGTGCGATCTTCGGCTCAGTGGAGGTGGTCACCGTCGCCTACGCCGACGCCCAGGGCCACAAGTCGGTCTCCAGCGTGATCCTGGCGCTCTGGGCGCTCGGTTCCTGCCTGACCGGGGTGGTGTTCGGAACCCTCAAGCTCACCGGATCGATGGCCGTCCGGTTCGTCGGCGGCGTGCTGTTCATGGCGGTCAGCATGGTGCCGCTGCTGCTGATCGCCGAATCGATGAGCGGGATCGGCGGGCTGGTCGCGGTCGGCGCCGCCCTGCTGGTCGCCGGCGTCGCCATCTCCCCCACCCTGATCACCGCGATGGCCCTGGTCGAGCGGCTCGTCCCGGCCGCGCTGCTGACGGAGGGCATGACCTGGACGACCACCGGGCTGGCCCTCGGCGTCGCAGCCGGGTCCGCGACCGGCGGCTGGGTGGTCGACGCGGCCGGGGCGGCCGCCGGCTACTGGGTGCCGCTGACCGCGGGGGCGTTCGGGGTGGTCACCGCACTGACCGGGCTGGGGCGGCTGCGTACGGGCCTGGCCGCCGCCGAGGCCGCGCAGCCGGCCGCCCGGACCGTAGACCTCGAACGGTGAACTGACTACTCTCCTCCCTACTCGCGGGGCCTACCCGCGGGTAGGGACACCTGGGGCGGCCGCACCGCCCCGGAGCGCGCCGACACGTTCGGCCACGGAGCAGGAGGCACCGCATGCCCCAGGCCAGTACCGCACCCCGTACCCGCTGGACCAACTGGGCCGGCAACCAGAGCGCCCACCCCGCCAAGGTGGTCACGCCCGGCACGGCGGAGGAACTGGCCAAGGAGATCACCCGGGCCGCGGAGCAGGGGCGCACCGTCAAGGCGGTCGGCTCCGGCCACTCCTTCACCGCGATCGCCTCGGCCGAGGGCGGCGTCCTGGTCCGCCCCTACGCGATGACCGCCGTCCGCTCCGTCGACCGCGAGGCCGGGACGGTCACCGTCGAGGCGGGCCTCCCGCTCGCCCGGCTCAACCGCCTGCTGGCCGCGGCCGGACTCTCGCTCACCAACATGGGCGACATCGAGGTGCAGACCGTGGCCGGCGCGACCAGCACCGGCACCCACGGCACCGGCCGGGACTCGGGCTCGCTCGCCGCCCAGATCCGGGCCCTGGAGATCGTCCTCGCCGACGGCAGCGTCCGGCACTGCTCGCCCACCGAGGACCCAGGGCTCTTCGCGGGCGCCCGGCTCGGCCTCGGCGCGCTCGGTGTGATCACCGCGGTGACCCTCGCCGTCGAACCGGCCTTCCTGCTCACCGCCCACGAGCAGCCGATGCGCTTCGACGAGGTGCTCGACCGGCTCGACGACCTCACCGCGGTGAACGAGCACTTCGAGTTCTACTGGTTCCCGCACACCGACCGCTGCTCCACCAAGCGCAACAACCGCAGCCAGGGGCCGGCCGCCCCGCTGCCCCGGTTCAAGGGCTGGCTGGAGGACGACTTCCTCTCCAACACGGTCTGGGAGGGCGCCTGCCGGGTCGGCCGGCACTTCCCCCGCAGCGTCCCGACCATCGCCTCGCTGGCCAGCCGCGCCTGGTCGGACCGCAGCTACACCGATGCCGCCCACAAGGTGTTCACCAGCCCGCGCAAGGTCCGCTTCATCGAGATGGAGTACGCGGTGCCGCGCGCGGCGCTCGCCGAGGTGCTGCGCGAGCTCAGGGCGATGATCGAGCGCTCCGACTGGAGGATCAGCTTCCCGGTCGAGGTCCGGTTCGCCCCCGCCGACGAGCTCTGGCTCTCCACCGCGAGCGGCCGGGACACCGCCTACATCGCCGTCCACCTCTACCGCGGCACGGCCGAGCAGGGCTACTTCACCGAGGTCGAGAAGCTGATGACCGCCCACCGGGGCCGCCCGCACTGGGGCAAGCTGCACACCCGCGACGCCGGCTACCTCGCCGAGGTCTACCCGCACTTCGCCGACTTCACCGCGCTGCGCGACGAGGTCGACCCGCAGCGGGTCTTCGGCAACGACTACCTGCGGCGGGTGCTGGGCGCCTGACCGGCGCCGTCCGCGCCGGGCCGGCGCGGGCGGCGGGTGTCAGGAGGCGGGTGTCAGCCGGCGGCCGACGACCCGCTCGGAGCGGCGGCCGCCGGGGAGGCCCCGGCCGGCGCTCCGCTCGGAGCCGGCGGCCGCGGGGTCGCCGACCCGGCGGGCTTCGAGGCGGTCCCGGCCGGCGTGGTCGGTTCGGTGGACGGCCCGGTCGACGGCCCGGTCGAGGGATCCGCCGACGGCGAGCCGCTCGGGCCCGCCGAGGGCGAGGCCTTGCCGCCGCTCCCCGCGCTCGGGCTCCCGCCCGGGGCGGCCGGCTCCGAGGCCGCCCCGCCGCTGCCGGCCGACGGCGAGGGTGAAGATCCGCCCGCGCCCTGCGACGGCCCGCCCGAGGGACCACCGGCCGGCCCGCCCGGGGGATCGCCCGCCGGCCGGTCCGACGGCTTGGGAGCGACCGTGCCGCCCAGCGACGTGCCACTGCCCGACTCCCCCTTCACCGTCGCCGACACCGGCTGCCCGGTCGCCAGCTCGAAGGCGAGTATCGGCGTCATCGCCAGCACGAAGACCAGCGCGGACATCGCCGCGTACGACTTCCAGGTCCAGCGCCGACGCGCCCGGACCACCTGCGGCTCGTTCCACTCCGGGGAGATCACCGGTGCCCGCGTGTCGGAATCCGGCACCTGGCGCAACCCGTTCACCGCCGGCCCGGGGCCGGTGCGGTCCACCGCCTCGCGCAGCTGCTCTCCGGTGCGCCGGAAGATGTGCTGGAACACCGCACCGCCGGTGGTCGCCCCGACGCTGACCACCGCCGCACCCAGAATGGTTCCGTAGACGCCGAGTTCGGAGGCGAGCAGGGCCCCCACCACGGTGGCCAGCGCACTCGCCGCGACCTGAGCCACACTCAGATCAATTCGCCTGCGACCTTCCTTGTCGCCCTCCTCGGCGGGCTTCTGCTCCGGCATCGACATCCCTCGGTCAGTACGACTGGTCTTCGAACAAGTCACTCCATCTTGCCCAAAGAAGGACACAAGGGTCGAAAATGCGGTTCTGTGCGGGAGATATATGTGAAGATGATCACCGTGCTTCGGCCGGCGGTCGGCCATTGGGGGTGCGCGCTCTTGAGATTCCCGTGAATCGCGGGAGACTTGAGCGGCGAGCCGCCCCTTTGGATGCCACGAATGGAGTACTGTTCGTAAAGCCTGAGCCTTGGGTCGACTTGTCGACTGCCCATCAACCGGCAGATTGACAAAGAGCCACGGCGCAGGCACGCACGGCGACGCCCGTCCCGGATCGTCGCGTCACTGCGCGTGCGAGGGACGGCCGGGACACCCAGGCGCGACGTCGACGGATGACGTGGCAAAAAGGCAACCGTGCCACAGCGGTGTGACCGGGCGTAAGCCCGACACGCCGGGGAACTCAGCAAGGTTGTGGCCAGTCGCGAGCGGGCAGGCCACACTCAGTACGGGAGCAGCGACGCAGGTGACGTCGGCAGGCACCACCCGGGAGGTAACCGTGCCCGAACTGCGGGTTGTGGCCGTCAGCAACGACGGCACACGGCTGGTGCTCAAGGCCGCCGACAGCACGGAGTACACCCTCCCCATCGACGAGCGGCTGCGCGCCGCCATCCGTGGTGACCGTCCGCGCCTCGGCCAGATCGAGATCGAGGTCGAGAGCCACCTCCGCCCCCGGGACATCCAGGCGCGGATACGAGCCGGTGCCTCCGCCGAGGAGGTCGCGCAGGCGGCCGGCATCTCCGTGGACCGGGTCCGCCGCTTCGAGGGGCCGGTGCTCGCGGAGCGCGCCTTCATGGCCGAGCGGGCCCGCAAGACCGCGATCCGCCGCCACGGCGAGTCCTCCGGACCTCAGTTGGGCGAGGCGGTCGCCGAGCGGCTCGCCCTGCGCGGCGCCGAGAAGGACACCGAGCGCTGGGACTCCTGGCGGCGCGACGACGGCACGTGGGAGGTCATCCTCTACTACCGGGCCGACGGCGAGGGCCGCAGCGCGTCCTGGACGTACGACCCGCCGCGGCGCCTGGTCCAGCCGAACGACGACGAGGCCCGCGCGCTGATCGGCGAGAACGTCGAGCGCGAGGAGGAGTCGGTCTTCCCGTTCATCCCGCGGATCGCCCGGCTCCCCCAGGAGCGCCCGCCGCGCCCGATGATCGACCGGCCCTCGGCCGACCGCATCATGTCCTCCCGCGAGGTTCGGGAGTCCCGTGAGGCCACCGCCGAGTCGCGCGACTCGCTGACCAGCCTGCTCGACGTCGTCCCCGCCTTCCGGGGCGACCTCGCGGTGGGCCCCGCCCCGATCGAGCCGGTGCTGCCCGCCGAGGTCGCCGAGGAGACGGAGGAGCCTGCCGCCGCCGCACCCGCGGTCGGCGCGGGCTCGGCCTACGCGGACATCCTGATGCCGCGCGCGGTCGCCCCGCACCGGGAGCGGCTGGTCGGCACCACGGACCGGCAGGCCGAGGCGGACGGTGTCCGGCCCGGGCGCCGCGCCACCGTGCCGAGCTGGGACGAGATCGTCTTCGGCAGCCGGCGCAAGAAGCAGGAGTAGGCCCACGGCCGTAGGGCCGCAGGGTGTCGGAGGAGGGGCAGGAGGCCGGTCGGCCGCCCGCCCCTCCTCCGTCGTTCCGCACAGTTCCGCCCGGTTCCGCCCGGGATCAGCCCGGCTGCTCGGTGACCGCCACCGGGCGGCTCGCGTCGCCGGACCACTCGCTCCACGAGCCCGGGTACAGCGCGGCCGGCAACCCGGCCACCGTCAGGGCGAGGATCTGATGGGCCGCCGTCACCCCCGAGCCGCAGTACACCGCGGTCTCCCGCTCCCCCGCACCCAGCGCGCGGAACCGCTCGGCCAGTTCGGCGGCCGGCCGGAACCGCCCGTCCGGGCCGACGTTCTCGGTGGTCGGCGCGGAGAGCGCCCCCGGGACGTGACCGGCCCGCGAATCGATCGGCTCGCTCTCGCCGCGGTAGCGCTCCCCCGCCCTCGCGTCCAACAGCAGACCGGTGCGGGCCAGCGCGGCCGCACCGTCCCCGTCGACCGTCGGCAACTGCCCGGGCACCGGCTTGAAGTCGCCCGGCTCCGGCGCCTCGACCTCGGTGGTCACCGGCAACCCGGCCGCCCGCCAGGCGGCGAACCCGCCGTCCAGCACCCGCACCTCCGGGTGGCCGGCCCAGCGCAGCAACCACCAGGCGCGGGCCGCGGCCAGCGAGGTCGCACCGTCGTACACCACCACCGGGCGGTCGGCGCGGACCCCGAGACGCCGCAGCGCGGCCCCGAACTCCTCCGGGTCGGGCAGCGGGTGACGACCGCCGCGGCCGGGCGGCCCGGCCGGGGCGGCGAGGTCGGTGTCCAACGCGACGAAGCCCGCGCCGGGCAGATGGCCGGCCGCGTAGTCCTCGATCCCCGGCGGGCCGCCGAGCTGCCAGCGCACATCGAGCAGCACCGGCGGGCGCTCCGAGGAGAGCGCCTCCTGCAGGCCGGTCACCGAAACCAGCGGGGAGTCATCGTGAGAGGTCGTCATGGCGGTCATTCTCGCGCAGCACCGCCAACTCGACGCTCTTTGTGCGGTCTTTGCCGGACTTTCCGCGCGGCCCGAGGGTTCGACGCGCGCCAGGGTGGAACCATCACCCTCACGTGCGCAGCTCCGTGCGCCGACCGCCCCGTGAGGAGGCCCGCATGCCTGCGGTGACACTCCGGCTGGCCCAGGGCACACCGTGCTGGGTCAGCCTGATGACCGACGACCTGGCCGGCGCCCGCGCGTTCTACGGCGAGCTGCTCGACTGGACGTACACCCCCGGCCCCACAGAGCTCGGCGCCTACGTCCGGGCCGAGTCGGGCGGTGCCCCGGTCGCCGGCCTCGGTGTCTCCGCGGTGCCCGGCTTCCCCGTGCAGTGGACCACCTACTTCGCGGTCGACAGCGCCGACCGGACCACCCAACTGGTGCGCGAGTGCGGCGGAACGGTGGCGGTCGGACCGCTCCAGGCCGAGCGCGCCGGCCGGCTCGCGATCGCGGCCGACGTCTCCGGCGCGGTCTTCGGCCTCTGGCAGGGCGAGGAGCACCTCGGCCGCGAGGCCGGCCCGGAGCCCGGCGGGCCGGCCTGGGCCGAACTGCTCACCCCGGACGAGGCGGGCGCCGCGGTGTTCTACGGCGCGGTGCTCGGCCGGCCGGTGGCACCCGCCGGCGCCGAGTCCGCGCTGCTGGTGAACGGCCGCCCGGTGGCGGGCATCCGGCGCGGCGCCGAGCTGCGCGGCCACCCGCCGCGCTGGCGGGTCCACTTCGCCGTCCGGGACGTCGAACTGACCGCCCGTCGGGCACTCGGCCTCGGCGGCCGGGTACTGGTGGAGCCGCACGACAGCGGGCGCGGCCCGGTGGCACGGCTGGCCGACCCGCAGGGCGGGCACTTCTCGGTGCTGCAGACGGGGCTCGGCTAGGTCCTGCCCGGTCGCTCTCGGCGCCGCGCACCCGGCAGGACCGGCCGGACAGGGCCCGGGCGCCGTCAGGCCTGCTGCTCCTCGAAGGGCAGCACGTCCGGGGAGAGCACCGAGACGCGGGCGGTGGCGGCGGTCAGCCGACGGCGGTGGTGGCGGCGGCAGAGCACCTCGTAGCCGACCTCGTCCTCGCGTACCGAGATGTCGCCGATCACGACCTGGGCGCCCTCGACCACCATCACGCCGCCCACCGTGCGGGCGTTGTGGGTGGCCCGCGCGCCGCACCAGCAGAGGGCCTCGACCTGCAGCACCTCGACCCGGTCGGCCAGTTCGATCAGCCGCTGGGAGCCGGGGAACAGCCGGGTGCGGAAGTCGGTGGTGATGCCGAACGTGAAGACGTCGATGCCGAGTTCGTCCACCACCCGGGCCAGCTGGTCGACCTGCTCGGCGGCGAAGAACTGGGCCTCGTCACAGATCAGGTAGTCCACCCGGCCGCCGGCCGAGAGCCGGTGCACGACGTGGGCGTGGAAGTCGAAGTCGTCCGTCACCTCGACCGCCTCGGTGCGCAGGCCGAGCCGGCTGGAGACGGTGGCCGCGCCGGCCCGGTCGTTGCGGGTGAGGATGATCCCCTGCCGGCCGCGGGCGGCGTGGTTGTGGTCCATCTGGAGCGCGAGCGTCGACTTCCCGCAGTCCATCGTGCCCGAGAAGAACACCAGTTCAGCCATGGGTGGTGCAAAGGCCTTTCACATCGGGGAGGTTCACGCGCGGACTTCGAGCAGGGGCACGAACTGCTCGACCGGGGTCATCGAGCCGTGCAGCCCGATCATCGCGGACTCGCCGGGCTCGTTGCGGGAGGCGACGACGGCGATGTCGTCCCGGGCGGCGGCGACCACGTCGCCGATCCGCAGGTAGACCCGCTCGTCCACCGAGGGGCCGAACCAGCCGGCGGCGATCGCCTCGTCCCGGGTGGCCACCCACATCCGGTCGCCGAGCACCTCGCTCCAGACCGTGTACACGTCGGCGGCGGCGCCGGGCACCGCGTACACGTGCCGCGCCCGGCCCTCACCGCCGAGCAGGGCGACACCGGCGCCCAGCTCCCAGTCCTCGTCGAAGTCGATCCGGTCCTCCGGAGCGATGTCGATCATGCCGTGGTCGGCGGTGACGTACATCGCCGAGCGCGGCGGCAGCTGCTCGGCCAGGCGCCGGGCGAGGCGGTCCACCGCGTCCAGCGTCATCCGCCAGTCGTCGGAGTCCACCCCGAACCGGTGCCCCGCGCCGTCCAGCTCGCTCACGTAGGTGTAGACGAGGGCCCGGTCGTGCTCGGCCAGCCAGCGGGCCGCCCGGTCCATCCGCTCCTCACCGGTGGTGCGGCCGAGGAAGGAGCCGCCCGACAGCGCCACCCTGGTCAGCGGGGTCTGCGCGAACAGGGGCGAGGAGACCTGGGCGGTCGCCACCCCGGCGGCGTGCGTCTGCTCGAACACCGTCGGGTACGGCTGCCAGGTGCCCGGGTCGACCGGCGGCTGCCAGCGCAGCTGGTTCATCAGGTGGCCGGCGCCCGGCACCGCCACCGTGTAGCCGACCAGACCGTGCAGGCCCGGCGGGGTCCCGGTGCCCACCGAGGCCAGCGAGGTCGCGGTGGTGGACGGGAAGCCGGCGGTCAGCGGGCGACCGGTGCCGCCGAGCGAGCTGCCGGCCAACGAGGAGAGGAACGGCGCGTACTCGGGGTGGCGCAGCAGCAGCTCCCAGCCGAGGCCGTCGACCAGGAACACCACCACCCGGTCGGCCGGTTCGATCGGCAGCGTGGCGGTGAACCCGGGTACGCCGAGCCCGGCCGCCACCGAGGGCAGCAGGTCGCAGAGCGAGCCACCGCCGTACGGGGGCGCCGGGGCGGTGGCGGGGTCGAGGATCTCGAAGGCGTCGTGGCCGTGAGGTGCGAAGGACATGGCTGAGAGGCTGACTTCCTGGCTTCCGGTGCGTCCGCTCAGACCCGCGGGCCGTTGCTGATCGTGGCGTCGGACAGCGCGCGGGCGAACACCAGCGCCTGGGCGACCGTCTCCGGACCGTCGCCCGCCTCGCTGACCCGAAGTGACAGGTCGTCAGCGGTGGCCGAACCGGTGTAGCCGTGGTCGGCCTCGCAGTTCGGGTCCGAACAGCCGGCCGGCTCCAGGTCCAGGCGCTGCACGGCACCCCAGCCGATGGTCAGCACGACCTCGCGCGGCAGCGTGCCGGGGGTGTAGGTCTCCGGGTTGGCGACCATCCGGCTCACCACGACCGAGCCGATCCGGTCGAGCCGGACGCTCTCGGTGGAGGTGGTCGCGTAGGGCACCGCCGGGCCGGCCTCGCCACCGGACTGCTCGTCGGTGTGGCTCACCACGAAGCGGGTCGGGGTCAGCACCAGCACCGTGACGTGCCGGCGCACCTCGTTGGCGTCGAAGGTGGTCTCCTGGTGCACCAGGTAGGAGCTGATCGGCTCGGGGCCCACCGCGGACTCGACCGCCTCGGACACCAGGGCCGGGTAGTAGCCGCTGCGCTCGATCGCCGAGCGCAGGTCCTGAGTGGTGGTGGTACCGGTCTTCGCCATAACTCCATCCTGGCATGGTCCGCCGACGAAGCGGGCGGCGCGGCGCCGAGCTTCCGGACAACAGCGCCCCCGGGCAGGGCGCAACCAAGGAAGGTTACAGCGTGCTCATCGCGCGCGGGCCCAGATCACTGCGGACGGGCAGGGGCGCGATCCGCACTCGCGCCCCCAGGATCGCCAGTCCGTGCGGGGCGACGACCACGGGTTCGAGGTCCACCGAGGCGACCTCCGGAAGGTCGTCGACCATCCGCGACACCCGCAGCAGCAGCTCCTCCAGCGCGCCGGTGTCCACCGCCTCGGCCCCGCGCCAGCCGAACAGCAGCGGCGCCGCCCGGACCTCGCGGATCAGTCCGGCGACATCCTGGTCGGTGGCGGGGACGAGCCGGTGGGCGACGTCACCGAGCAGTTCGGCGGGGGCACCGGCCAGGCCGAAGGAGAGGATCGCGCCCACCGCCGGGTCGACGGTGGCGCCGATCACGGTGTCCACGCCGCGCGGGGCCAGCCGCTGCACCACCAGCTCGGCCTGGGCGGCCCCGCCGAGCAGCACGTCCAGCTCGCGGTGGGCCCGGCGCAGGCCCGGTTCGCCGGTCAGGTCGAGGCGGACGCTGCCGAGGTCGGGGCGGTGGCGCAGGTGCGGGGCGGTCGCCTTGAGCGCCACCGGGTAGCCGAGCGACGCGGCGGCGCGGACGGCGGCCTCCTCCCCGGGCGCGGGCAGGGTCGGGGAGACGTCGATGCCGTAGTGGGCGAGCAGCGCGGTGGTGTCGGCCTCCACCAGCGTGATCCGCGCGCCGCCGGGCTGGGTGCGGGCGGCGATGGCGGTGCGGGTGCTGAGCGCGGCCTCGACCAGGTCGCGGGCGGCACCCTCGTCGATCCGGTCCAGCTCCGGGACGCGGGCGGTCTCCTCGGCCGCGGCCGTCCGGCGGCGCCACCCGGCGTAGTGGACGGCGTGCGCGAGGGCCCGGACGGCCCGCTCCGGCGCGGGGTAGGCGGGGATGCCCCCCGGGCGCAGCCTGCTCGGCAGATCGGTCAGCGCCAGGTGGGCGAGCACCAGCGGCTTGCCCAACTCCCGTGCGCGCTCGCCCGCTTCGAGCAGGGCTTCGGCGATCTCGGGGTCGTCGGAGCCCACCTCCGGGTCGTCCGGGCCGGTCAGCCGGCCACCCATGAACGCATGGGCGGAGGTGCCGATGGGCGGAATGGCGACGGCGATCACCGCGTCCACGGCCGGGTCGTCGAGCGCCACGTCCAGCGCGATCCGGAAGTTCTCGCCGGTGGCGGCGGTGGTGAGGTCGACGGGGGTGCGGGGGCGCAGGCCCGCACTGAGGCAGGCGTCGTGGGTGAGCAGGCCGAGCGAGTCGGAGTTGCCGACCACGGCGACCCGGTCGCCGGGCGGCAGCGGCTGGAGGGCGAGCAGTTCACCGGTGTCGTACAGCTCGGTGATGGTCTCCACCCGGGTGACGCCGGCCTGCTGGAAGAGGGCGTCCACGGTGGCGTCGCGCAGCCCGCTGGCGGTGACCGGGACGGCGTGGCCGGGCGGCAGGCTGCCGGTGTGGCGGGCGCCCTTGACCACCACGATCGGCTTGGCGGCGGCGAGCCGGCGGGCGATCCGGGTGAACTTGCGGGGATTGCCGAAGGACTCCAGGTAGAGCAGCACCACGTCGGTGGCCGGGTCCTCCGCCCAGTACTGGAGGAAGTCGTTGCCCGAGACGTCGGAGCGGTTGCCGACCGAGGCGAAGGAGGAGATGCCGAGGCCCCGCCGGTGGGCGGCCTCCAGCAGGGCGACGCCGATCGCGCCGGACTGGCAGAAGATGCCGAAGCCGCCGCGCCGCGGCAGGACGGGTGCGAGTGAGGCGTTGAGCGGGAGATCGGGGTCGGTGTTGATCAGACCGAAGGCGTTCGGACCGATCACCCGCATCCCGGCCGCCCGGGCCTGGCGGACCAGTGCCCGCTGGCGGTCGCGGCCCTCCGGACCGGTCTCGGCGTACCCGGCGGTGACCACCACCAGGCCCTGCACGCCGTGCGCGCCGCAGTCGGCGACGGCGGCGGGGACGGCGGCGGCCGGGACGGCGATCACGGCGAGGTCCACCGGGCCGGGAATCTCCAGGACCGAACGGTGCACCGGGACCCCGTCCAGCTCGGTGCCGGGCGGGGCGTTGCGGTTCACCGCGTAGACGCGGCGGTCGTCACCGCGGGGCAGTCCGCCGAGCAGGTCGCGCAGGATCGCCCGGCCGACGGTCTGCGGATGGCGGGAGACGCCGAGCACGGCGACCGAGCGCGGGGTGAGCAGCCGCTGGACGGAGCGCGCCTCGGCCCGGTGCTCACGCGCCCGCATCACGGCGAGCGAGGCGGCGGTCGGCTCCAGGTCGAACTCCAGGTGGACCACGCCGTCCGCGAAACTGCGGTGCTGGGTGTAGCCGGCGTCGGTGAAGACCTTCACCATCTTGCGGTTCTCCGGCAGCACCTCGGCCTGGAAGCGGCGGATGCCGCGCTCCTGGGCGACCGCGGCGATGTGCTCCAGCAGCGCGGAGGCGACCCCGCGGCCCTGGTGGGCGTCCTGCACCAGGAACGCCACCTCGGCGTCGGTGCCGGTCTCGCTGGGGCGGCCGTCGGCGTCGATCCGGTCGTAGCGGACGGTGGCGATGAAGTGGTCGCGGATCACCACGGCGAGGCCGACCCGGTTCACGAAGTCGTGATGGGTGAAGCGGCGGACGTCCTTGTCGGAGAGCCGCGGATAGGGCGCGAAGAAGCGGAAGTACTTGGACTGGTCCGAGACCTGCTCGTAGAACTCGACCAGCCGGCCGGCGTCGGCGGGCGTGATCGGCCGGATCCGGGCCGTGCCGCCGTCACGCAGCAGGATGTCGGCCTCCCAGTGCTGCGGGTAGTCCGCGTCCTGGTCGGGCCGACGCTGCGGATCCGGCTGGTTCTGCGGGTCCTGCTCGGGGTGCGGTACCGCGGAGTCGTCCACATTCGTCAGGTTATCCGGCGGCGAGCCGAATGGCGCCGGACGTGTCCTCGCGGCAGGGTGGACACGGCCACTGGCCGGGGGTTATGCCCCCGAAAGAAACAATCACAAGTCCTGAACGCGGCGGCTCGAAGGGGTTGCCTGCGTGCAACACTGGTCTAGACAACATGGCCGCACCCCCCTAGCCCGGCCATGACCAGCTTCACCGGAAAGGCACGTCTCATGGCTGAGCGCCGCGTCACCATCGGTTGGGCCGAGGGCCTGCACGCCCGTCCCGCCTCCGTCTTCGTCCGGGCCGTCACGGCCACCGGCGTGCCGATCACCATCGCCAAGCCCGGCGGCAACCCGATCAACGCCGCCTCCATGCTCGGCCTGCTCGGCCTCGGCGCCCAGGGCGGCGAAGAGGTCATCCTCGCCTCCGACGCCGAGGGTGCCGACGAGGCCCTGGACCGCCTCGCCAAGCTGGTCCAGGAGGGCCTCGACGAGCTGCCGGCCGCTGCCTGAGCACCGTCGCGAAAGGGGGGCACCGCCGTGGCGGTGCCCCCCTTCTGCGTGATCGGGGTGCTCGGGCAGCCCGTCAGCCCTTGACGCAGACGACCTGCTTCAGGTGGGCCACGACCTCGACGAGGTCCTTCTGCTGCTCGATGACCTTCTCGATCGACTTGTACGCACCGGGGATCTCGTCCACGACGCCGCTGTCCTTGCGGCACTCCACGCCCTTGGTCT
This sequence comes from Kitasatospora sp. NPDC058218, assembly GCF_042882445.1. Taxonomy (NCBI): domain Bacteria; kingdom Bacillati; phylum Actinomycetota; class Actinomycetes; order Kitasatosporales; family Streptomycetaceae; genus Kitasatospora; species Kitasatospora sp. NPDC058218. The sequence continues at coordinate 23,629 of NZ_JBHVWC010000015.1, forward strand.
GCTCGACCAGGTCCTGCGTGGTGAACCGCTTCTTCGCGGCGTTGCGGCTCATCTTCCGGCCGGCGCCGTGCGACGCGGAGTTGAACGCCGCCTCGTTGCCGAGGCCGCGGACGATGTAGGAACCCGTCCCCATCGAGCCGGGGATGATGCCGAAGTCCCCGGAGCCGGCCTTGATCGCGCCCTTGCGGGTCACCAGCAGGTCGACGCCGTCGTACTGCTCCTCCGCCACGTAGTTGTGGTGGCAGCTGATGACCTCGTCGAAGGCGACCTTCGCCTTGGGGAACTCCCGGCGGACGACGTCCTGGAAGAGCGCCATCATCACCGCGCGGTTCCGCTTGGCGTATTCCTGCGCCCAGAAGAGGTCCTCACGGTAGGCGGCCATCTGCGGGGTGTCGGCGATGAACACCGCGAGATCGTGGTCGACCAGCCCCTGGTTGTGCGGCAGGGAGCGCGCGACGCCCATGTGGTGCTCGGCCAGCTCCTTGCCGATGTTCCGGGAACCGGAGTGCAGCATCAGCCACACAACTCCGGTGCTATCGACACACAGTTCGATGAAATGGTTTCCTCCACCCAGCGTTGCCATCTGCTGCATGGCCCGCTCGCGGCGCCACTTGACCTCGTGGGCCACCCCGTCGAAGCGCTGCCAGAAGTCGTCCCAGCCCGCCGTGGCGAAGCCGTGGAGCTTCGTCGGGTCGACCGGGTCGGTGTGCAGGCCGCGGCCGACCGGGATGGCCTGCTCGATCTTGGCGCGCAGGCGCGAGAGGTCGTCGGGCAGGTCCTTCGCGGTCAGCGACGTCTTCACCGCGCTCATCCCGCAGCCGATGTCGACGCCCACCGCCGCCGGGCAGACGGCGCCCTTCATCGCGATCACGGAGCCGACCGTGGCGCCCTTGCCCAGGTGGACGTCGGGCATCACGGCCAGGCCGTGCAGCCAGGGCAGCGAGCTGATGTTGCGCAGCTGCTGCATGGCCTGGCCCTCGACGGTGGCCGGGTCGGTCCACATCCGGATCGGGACGCGGACGCCGGGTACCTCGGTGTACGACATGGTGGAACGACCTCCAAAGGTCGGCTGGATCAAGCCTAGGTGGGGTGCCGCGCGAAGAGTCCCGGTGCGGCTCGGGGAAGTTCTGGGGTGGGGCTCAGACGCCCGCGGCACAGAGGGAGGACGGCCTTGGGGAGCGTCGTGTGGTTCGCTCGACCCGCATGGTGACCGCCTCCTCTCGTACGTGTGTGCCTGGGGACATCTACCCACGCGGCGTCCGGCGCCCGCAAGGGGATTAACGACGAAGGGCCCGGCGGAGCGGAGTGCTCCACCGGGCCCTGCCCACCGGGGGGATCAGGCGGTGACCACCGTGACCTCGCCGATGCCCAGCGCGCGCACCGGGTCGGCGATCGTGGCGGCGTCGCCGACCAGGACGGTGACCAGGCGGTCCGACGGGAAGGCCGCGACGACGGCCTCGGTGGCGGTGGCCGTCGACAGCTCGGCGAGCTTGCGGTAGACCTCGGCCTGGTAGTCGTCCGGCAGGCTCTGCTCGACCTGGTCGGCCAGGGTGCCGGCGACCGAGCCCGCGGTCTCGTACTTCAGCGGGGCCACGCCGACCAGGAACTGCACGGCCTCGTCGCGCTCGGCGTCGGTGAGGCCCTCGGCGGCGAGGGTGCGCAGGATGGTCCAGGTGTCGGCGAGCGCCGGGGCGGTGGACGCGGTGTCCACCGAGCCGCTGATCGCGATCAGCGCGCGGCCGGAGCCGTCCGCGGCGGAGCGCAGCGGCTGGGCGAAGGCCCGGACGCCGTAGGTGTAGCCCTTCTCCTCGCGCAGGACGCGGTCCAGGCGGGAGGTGAGGGTGCCGCCGAGGCAGTAGGTGCCGAGGATCTGGGCGGCCCAGGCGGAGTCGTGGCGGTCGGGGCCGATGCGGCCGATGAGCAGCTGGGTCTGGACCGAGCCGGGCCGGTCCACGATGACCACGCGGCCGGTGTCGTCGGCGGCGACCGGGGCGTGGACGGTGGGCTCGGCGGTGGTGCCGGTCCAAGCGCCGAGGGTGGCCTCCAGGAGCGCGGGCAGGTCGGTGCCGGTGAGGTCGCCGACCACCACGACGGTGGTGGTGGCGGGCCGGACGTGGGCCTCGTAGAAGGCCTTGACCGCGGCCCGGTCGATGGACTTGACCGTGTCGGCGGTGCCGCCGCGGGGGCGCGAGAGGCGGTCGGCGCCGTCGAAGAGCTCGGCGTAGAGGGCCTTGGCGGCGCGGCGGGCGGGGTTGGCCTGCTCGTGGACGAGCTCGTCGAGCCGGTTGGCGACCAGGCGCTCGATCTCGTCCTCGGGCAGGGCGGGCGCGCGCAGCGCGTCGGCGAGCAGCCCGAGGCCGCGCTGGAGCCGGGAGGCCGGGACCTCCAGGGAGACCCGCAGGCCGGGGTGGTCGGCGTGGGCGTCGAGGGTGGCGCCGGCGCGCTCCAGTTCGGCGGCGAACTCCTCGGCGGTGAGGGTGTCGGTGCCCTCGTTGAACGCGCGGGCGAGGATGTTGGCGATGCCGTCGAGGCCCTCGGGCTCGGCGGCGAGCGGGACGTCGAGCTGCACCTCGACCGCGACGAGCTGCTGGCCGGGGCGGTGGCAGTGCAGGACGGTGATGCCGTTGCCGAGGGCGGCGCGCTCGGGGGCGGGGAACGCCCACGGGCTGGCGGTGCCGGGCTCGGGCTGGGGGTGGAACGTCATGGCGGGGACGTAGTCGGTGCTCATGCGGCAGCGCCCTCCTCTTCGGTGGCGGCGGTGGCGGTCTCGTCGGCGTCGGTGTCGTCGGCGGTGGTGGGCTCGTAGACCAGGACGGCCCGGTTCCGGGGGTGCAGTCGGGCCTGGGCGACGGCCTGCACCTCCTCGGCGGTGACGTCGAGCACCTTGGAGAGGGCGCTGCCCAGCAGCTTCGGGTCGCCGAACAGGACGGCGTAGCGGCAGAGTTCGTCGGCACGGCCGGAGACGGTGGTGAGCCGGTCGAGCCACTCGCGCTCGATCTGGGCCTGGGCGCGCTCCAGTTCGGCGGCGGTCGGGCCCTCCGCGGCGAAGCGGGCCAGCTCCTCGTCGACGGCGGCGTCGATCTGCTCGATGGTGGCGTCGCCGGAGGTCTTGACGTCGAGCCAGCCGAGGCTGGGGGCGCCGGCGAGGCGGAGCAGGCCGAATCCGGCGGCGACGGCGGTGCGGTCGCGGCGGACGAGGCGGTTGTAGAGGCGGCTGGACTCGCCGCTGCCGAGGATGGTGAGGGCCAGGTCGGCGGCGTCGGCCTCGCGGGTGCCGTCGTGCGGGAGGCGGTAGGCGGCCATCAGGGCGCGGGACGGGACGTCCTCGTGGATGTGCTCGCGGATCTCCCGGCCGAAGGTGTCGGGGAGGGTGCCGTCGCGCGGCGGCTGCTTGCCGTCGTGGCCGGGGATGGAGCCGAAGTACTTCTCGACCCAGGCGATGGTCTGCTCGGGGTCGATGTCGCCGACGACGGAGAGGACGGCGTTGTTCGGCGCGTAGTAGGTGCTGAAGAACGCCCGGGCGTCCGCCAGCGTGGCGGCGTCGAGGTCGGCCATGGAGCCGATGGGGGTGTGGTGGTACGGGTGGCCGTCGGGGAAGGAGAGGGCGGTGAGCTTCTCGAAGGCCGTGCCGTAGGGGACGTTGTCGTAGCGCTGGCGGCGCTCGTTCTTGACGACGTCGCGCTGGTTCTCCATGGACGTCTCGTCCAGGGCGGCGAGCAGCGAGCCCATCCGGTCGGCCTCCAGCCAGAGGGCGAGCTCCAGCTGGTGGGCGGGCATGGTCTCGAAGTAGTTGGTGCGCTCGAAGCTGGTGGTGCCGTTGAGCGAGCCGCCGGCGCCCTGGACGAGCTCGAAGTGGCCGTTGTTCGAGACGTTGGCCGAGCCCTGGAACATGAGGTGCTCGAACAGGTGGGCCAGACCGGTGCGGCCCTTCACCTCGTGGCGGGAGCCCACGTCGTACCAGAGGCAGACGGCGGCGACCGGGGTGAGGTGGTCCTCGGAGAGGACGACGCGCAGGCCGTTGGCCAGGCGGTGCTCGGTGATGGCGATGGCAGCGCCAGTTCCTCCGGTGGAGGCGGATGCGGGGGCCGGGTTGGCCATGCGCTCGGGTCCTTCCCGTCGTCGATGTCGGGGGTTCGTGTGGCGTCCCCCATTGTGGTGCAACGCGGGGAGGGCTCGGATGTGTCCGCGCGGACCGGGCGTTCGCCAGGGGCGGAAGAGGGGCGCTGGCTTGGAGTGTCGGCGTGAGGGTCCACAATGGGGGCGCTGGGCCCTGTTGACGACAGCCGACGAGGACAGCACACGACGGCAGACGCAGACGACGACTGACGCAGACGAGACGCAAGCGAGACGTAAGGGAGCCCCGCCGCGATGGCCCGCCGCAGTTCGCAGACCCCGCCGCCCGGAGATTTCGAGGAGCGGATCCTCGACGTCGACGTCGTGGACGAGATGCAGGGCTCCTTCCTGGAGTACGCCTACTCGGTGATCTACTCGCGTGCGCTTCCCGACGCGCGGGACGGTCTGAAGCCGGTGCACCGGCGGATCCTGTACCAGGCCAACGAGATGGGCCTGCGGCCGGACCGCGCGCACGTGAAGTGCGCCCGGGTGGTGGGCGAGGTGATGGGCCGGCTTCACCCGCACGGTGACGCGTCGATCTACGACTCGGTCGTCCGGATGGCGCAGCCGTTCTCGATGCGGCTGCCGCTGATCGACGGGCACGGGAACTTCGGTTCGCTGGGCAACGACGACCCGCCGGCCGCGATGCGCTACACCGAGTCGCGGTTGACGGCGGCGTCGATGGCGATGGTGGAGTCGATCCACGAGGACACCGTCGACTTCGGGCCGAACTACGACGGCAGCGAGCAGGAGCCGCTGGCGCTGCCGGCCGCGTTCCCGAACCTGCTGGTGAACGGTGCGACGGGGATCGCGGTCGGGATGGCGACCAACATGCCCCCGCACAACCTGTCCGAGGTGGTGGCGGCGGCCCGTCACCTGATCAAGCACCCGAACGCGGACCTGGACACGCTGATGCGGTTCGTGCCCGGGCCGGACCTGCCGACGGGCGGCCGGATCGTCGGCCTGTCGGGCATCCGGGACGCGTACGAGTCGGGCCGTGGCACCTTCAAGATCCGTGCGACGACGTCGATCGAGAGCGTGACGGCCCGCCGCAAGGGCATCGTGGTCACCGAGCTGCCGTACAACGTCGGCCCGGAGAAGGTGATCTCGAAGATCAAGGACCTGGTCAACGCGAAGAAGCTGCAGGGCATCGCGGACGTCAAGGACCTCACCGACCGCGAGCACGGGCTGCGGCTGGTGATCGAGGTGAAGAACGGCTTCGTGCCGGAGGCGCTGCTGGAGCAGCTCTACAAGCTGACGCCGATGGAGGAGACCTTCGGCATCAACAACGTGGCGCTGGTGGACGGCCAGCCGCTGACGCTGGGTCTGAAGGAGCTGCTGGAGGTCTACGTCGACCACCGCTTCGAGGTGGTGCGCCGGCGCAGCGACTTCCGTCGGCGCAAGCGCCAGGAGCGGCTGCACCTGGTCGAGGGCCTGCTGGTGGCGCTGGTCGACATCGACGAGGTCATCGCGATCATCCGGTCGAGCGACAACGCGGCGCAGGCGAAGGAGCGCCTGATGGAGCGTTTCTCGCTGTCGGAGACGCAGACCGCGTACATCCTGGACACGCCGCTGCGCCGGCTCACCCGGTTCGACCGGGTGGAGTTGGAGGAGGAGCAGGCGAAGCTCAACTCCGAGATCGCGGAGCTGACCGAGATCCTGGAGTCGGACACCCGGCTGCGCAATGTGGTGTCGAGCGAACTGGGCGCGGTGTCCAAGCAGTTCGGCACCGAGCGGCGCACGGTCCTGCTGGAGGCGGGGGCGGCTCCGTCGGCGGCGCTGTCCGTTCCGCTGGAGGTGGCGGACGACCCGTGCCGGGTGCTGCTCTCCTCGGCGGGCCTGCTGGCGCGGACGGCGGACGGCGAGCCGTTCGAGGTGTCGGAGAAGCGGTCCAAGCACGATGTGATCGTCTCGGCGGTGCCGGCCACGGCACGTGCGGACATCGGTGTGGTGACGTCGGCGGGCCGGGTGCTGCGACTGCCGGTGATCGACCTGCCGGCGCTGCCGCCGACGCCCTCGCCGACGCTGGCGGGCGGCGCCGCGGTGGGCGAGTTCCTGCGGCTGGAGACGGGCGAGCGGGCGCTGGCGCTGACCACGCTGGACGAGTCCTCGCCGGGTCTGGCGCTGGGCACGGCGCAGGGTGTGGTGAAGCGGGTGGTGCCGGAGTGGCCGGCGAACAAGGACGAGTTCGAGGTGATCGCCCTCAAGGAGGGTGACGAGGTGGTCGGCGCGGTCGAGCTGCGCACCGGCGAGGAGGACTTGGTCTTCATCGCCTCCGACGCCCAGTTGCTGCGCTACCCGGCGGGTCAGGTGCGCCCGCAGGGCCGCCCGGCCGGTGGCATGGCGGGCATCAAGCTGTCGGACGGTGCCCGGGTGCTGTCGTTCACCGCCGTGGATCCGGCCGCGGACGCGGTGGTGGTCTCGGTGGCCGGTACGTCGGGCACGCTGACCGGCGAGGAGCAGAGCTCCTGGAAGGTCACTCCGTTCGAGCAGTACCCGCGCAAGGGCCGGGCCACCGGTGGCGTCCGCTGCCAGCGCTTCCTGCGCGGCGAGGACGCGCTGGCCTTCGCGTGGGCGGGCGTCGCGCCGGCCCGCGCCGCGACGGCGAAGGGGGCTCCGGTCGATCTGCCGGAGCGCGACCCGCGCCGCGACGGTTCGGGTACGCCGGTGACAGCGCCGATCGGTGTGGTGGCCGGCCCGGTGTAACGGCTGCCGGTCGCAGGGGGAGGGGTACCGGAGTCCCGGTGCCCCTCCTTGCGTCGGGGCCGGCGCGGAACCGGCCGTACCGGGCCCCCCGGGAAGCCGCGGGCCGGGCGCGGAGGTGTCCGAGGGAGCCAAGCCGGTGCCAAGACCGCTGTCGCGGAAGGGGCCAAGGGTAGCCTTGCCTGCGTGAGCACCTGTGCGACGCTGTCGCGTGAACTGTTGGAGCCGCTGGCCGCCACGGCGGCCACCGCCACCACCTGGCTGCTGATCGAGCAGACCGGGCCGTGGGGGGTGAAGGCGCTCGCGGAGAGCCATCTCGACGCCGCGGTGGGGCGGGCCCTGGAGGCGGCCGCCGCCGGAACGGGCGTGCGGGTGGCGCTGATCCGGCGGCCGGGCCGGCACGCGGACTGTCTGCCGACCGCGCGGCACGAGGTGTTCGTGGCACACACCGTGCCGGGCCGCGGCTGGGTGCGCCGGGCGGACGTGGCGGATCCGGCGGAGCTGCTCGGGCTGGACTTCGGGGCGCTGGGGGCGGGTGAGCACGGCGGGTTCGGCGTGGAGCACGTCGGCGGACCGGTGGCCCTGGTGTGCACCAACGGCCGGCGGGACCGCTGCTGCGCGCTGCTGGGCCGACCGCTGGCGGCCCAGCTGGCCGCGGCCGGGCACAGCGAGGTGTGGGAGGTGACGCACCTGGGCGGGCACCGCTTCTCCCCCACCATGCTGGTGCTGCCGCACGGCTTCGCGTACGGGCGGCTGACGGCGGAGAGCGCCAAGGAAGTGCTGGCGGCGACGGCGGCCGGGCACATGGTGCCGGAGTGGTCGCGGGGCTGCTCGGGCTGGGAGCGGCCGGGCCAGGCGGCCGACCACGCGGTGCGGTTGGCCGTCGACGAGACCGAGGTGGACGCGCTGACCCTGACCCAGCGGTCCGCCGGCGCCGGGCGCTGGCTGGTGACCGTGCGGCACCGGGACGGCCGGGCCTGGGAGGTGGACGTGGTCGAGGGTGCGAGCGAGCCGGCCCGCCCGGAGAGCTGCGGCAAGGCGGCGGGCACGCCGTCGCGGATGGACGTGACGGCGGTCCGGGAGCTGTGACGGCCCCGCGCCCGTGGGGGTGGGCGCGGGACCGTCGGCGAGGGGTCAGCCGGTGGCGGCCTTGTCGACGAACTCGGTGGTGTAGGTGCGGGCGAGGTCGATGGAGCCCTCCTTGCCCTTGACGTCGGGGTGGAAGGCGGCGAGCACCGCGAGGACGGTCCTCGGTCCGTCGGCGGGCATCACCCCGTCCGCGGTGAACATCGGCAGGGTCGCCTTGATCGCCGCCGCGTACTGCTCGGCGCCGCCCTGCGCGTAGTCGGCGGGCATCTTCGCGGCGATCTCCTCGGGGCTGTGGGTGGACATCCACTTCAACGTCCTGACGAAGGCGTTGGCGAGCTTCTGGGTGGTGTCCTTGTTCTTCTCCACCCAGTCGGTGTTCATGTAGAGCGAGGACGAGGGGTAGAGCCCGCCGAGCGCGGCACGCGAACCCTCGGGGGTGCGCATGTCGTAGAGGATCTTGCCGAGGCCCTTGTCGAGGATGGTGGCCACGGTCGGGTCCGTGGTCATGCCGGCGTCGATGCTGCCCTGCTGGAGCGCGGCGATGAAGGTCTGGCCGGCGCCGACCGCGATCGGGCTGAACTCGCTCACCGCGGTGCCGTTCTTGACGGCGAGGTACTTGGTGAGGAAGTCGGTGGAGGAGCCGACGCTGGTGACCCCTAGCTTCCTGCCCTTGAAGTCGGCGCCGGAGGTGATGGCGCCGGCCTGCTTGGTGGAGACGATCTCGACCTCGCCCGGCGCCTGGGAGAACTGCACCACCGACTCGACGTTCTTGCCCTTGGCCTGGAGGTCGATGGTGTGGTCGTAGAAGCCGACCGCGCCCTGGACGTCCCCGGCGAGCAGCGCGGTGGTGGCGTTGACGCCGGCCGGCTCGCTCATCAGCTCGACGTTGACACCGGCCTCGGCGAAGAACCCGAGGCGCTGGGTGAGCATGGCGGGCAGGTAGATGACCTTGTCCAGGCCACCGACCATGATCTTGACCTTGGGGCCGTCGACCTTCTGCCCGGCCGGGGCGGCCCCGCTGTGGGACACCGAGGCGGCGTCGTTGGCACAGGCGGCGAGCGGGAACAGCAGGACGGCGGCGAGGGCGGCGGCGGCAGCTCTGCCGGTCGGGTTCGGACGCATGGGTGGGGGTGCCTCTCTGCTACGGAACGGGGTGGGGGTCAGCGGCCGTCGCCGGATTCGGCGGGCTTCCAGCGGAACAGCTTCTTCTCGGCGAAAGTCAGCAGGCCCTCGGTGAACAGCGCGACGACGGCGAGGATGGTCATCGCGGCGTACACGCCGGCCGCGTTGAAGGTGCCCTGGGCGGCGGCGACCAGCAGGCCGAGGCCCTTGGTGGCGCCGATGTACTCACCGACGATGGCGCCGATCAGTGCGAAGCCGAAGCTGACGTGGAGGCTGGTGAAGATCCAGGTGGTGGCGGCGGGGATGACCACCTGCAGGGTGACCCTGCGGTTGTCGGCGCCCAGGATGCGGGCGTTGGCGACCAGGTTGCGGTCGACCTCGCGGGCGCCCTGGAAGGCGTTGAAGAAGACCGGGAAGAACACCAGCACCACCGCCGAGGCCACCTTGGAGGCCGGGCCGAGGCCGAACCAGATCAGGAAGATCGGGGCCAGCACGATGCGCGGGATGGCGTTCAGCACCTTGATGTAGGGCCCGAACACATCGGCCAGGAAGCGGATCCGGCCCAGTGCGATGCCCAGCAGCACCCCGCCGGTGACGCCGATCACCCAGCCGGTGAGGGCCTCGTAGAGGGTGTAGCCGATCTGCTCGCCGAGCGAGCCCTGGGCCGTGCCGTGGGTGATCCACTGCCAGATCTGTGCCCAGATCCTCGACGGCTGGGAGAAGTTGAACGGGTCGATGACGTCCGTCCGGGCACACAGCTCCCAGAGCCCGAGGAAGGCCAGGAGCACCGCGACCCGGGCCCCGAAGATGCCCAACTTCCGCTTGCGGGCAGCCCGTTCACGGGCCTGCGTCCTGGTCTCGGTGGCCGCTTCGGGCTTTCCGGCGACGGCCGGCACGGTCTCAAGCGGCACGACCCGCTCCTCTCTCACGGGTGATGCGCACCTCTTCGCCGAGCGAAGCCCAGATCTCGCGGTACAACTCGACGAACCTCGGCTCCAGCCGGACGGCCTCCACGGTGCGCGGGCGGGGCAGGTCGACGGTGAAGATCTCCTTGACGGTGGCCGGGCCGGCCGTCATCACCACGACCCGGTCGGCCAGCGCGATCGCCTCGTCCAGGTCGTGGGTCACGAAGACCACGGACGAGCCCGTACCGGCCCACAACTCCAGCAGCTGGTCGGACATCAGGGCACGGGTCTGCACGTCCAGCGCCGAGAACGGCTCGTCCATCAGCAGGATCCTGGGGTCGTTGACGAAGGTCTGGGCGAGCGCGACGCGCTTGCGCATGCCGCCGGACAGCTGGTGCGGGTAGCGGTCCTCGAACGCGCCGAGGCCCACCCGGGCCAGCCAGTCGCGGGCCCGCTCCCGGGCCTCGGCGGCCGGGACACCGCGAAAGCGCGGGCCGGCCGTGACATTGGACAGCACGGTGCGCCAGGGGAAGACGGCGTCCTGCTGGAACACGAAGCCGACCTGCGGGTCGATTCCGTCGACCGGCTCGCCGTACACCCGGACCTCGCCCTCGGTGGGCTCCTCCAGGCCGCTGACCAGGGTCAGCGTGGTGGACTTGCCGCAGCCCGTGGGCCCGACGACGGCGACGAACTCGCCCTCGGCGACGGTCAGGTCGAGGTCGCGGACGGCGGTGTGCAGGGCCCCGGACGGGGTGCGGAAGCGCTTGGTGGCGCCGGTCAACTCGATCGCCGGGGCCGGCGCCGGCCCGGTCGCCGGGGTTGTGCTCATGAGACCTCCCGGGTTTCGTCTGTGCTTGCCCCGGGAGGCTAGGAGCGGCGGGGCTGGCGGCGGGAGGCTTCTCGGCGAACTGCGGGTTCTCCGCGTTGAGGGCTGTTCTGCTCGTTTTGCTTCGGCTACAACAACGGGGGCACGGCTGACAGAAACACCTCGGAAACATAGGGTGCGCCGACCGCTGCCCCGTCACCCCGCCCGATTCCGTCCGAGCCGACCCGATCCACCTCGCCCCCGCCCTGATCCCGCCCCGACCCGCCCCGACGTCTTCGCCGCCCGGCCGACCCCCGCCCGTGCCCGTCGGCTCCGGCCGTCGGCCCCCGTCGACCCGCCCCGTCGACCCACCCCGTCGGCCCCGGCCGGGCGGCCGCCCCCCGAGAGGAGGCCCGGATGAAGCACCCCCACTGGCCCCGCCGGGTCTTCGCCCAGCTGCTGCTGAGCCAGACCGTGGTGACCGTCGGCGTCACGGTCGTCACCGCCGGCCTGTTCCTGGCCCCGGTCAGCTCCGAGCTGGACCACGACGCGATGCAGCGCGCGCTGTCGATCGCCCAGGCCACCGCCAGCGACGAGGTGATCGCCCGGGCCGCCGACGCCCGCGACGCCGCCACCGCGCAGCGCAACGCCGAGCAGATCCGCACGGCCACCGGCGCCAGCTTCGTCGTGGTCACCGACCTGGACGGCATCCGGCTCTCGCACACCGATCCGGGCCGGATCGGCCAGCGGGTCTCCACCGACCCCGAACCGGCCCTCAGCGGGCGCAGCGTCACCGCCATCCAGGAGGGCACCCTGGGCCGCACCGCGCGCGGCAAGGTACCGCTGCGGGTCGCCGACGGGCGGATCGTCGGCGAGGTCTCGGTGGGCATCAGCGACGACTCGATCCGGCGGCGGCTGTTGAAGATGCTCACCGGCATCCTGCTCTGTGCGGGCGCCGGCCTGGCCGCGGGCACCGTCGCCACGCTGGCGCTGGCCCGCCGGCTGAAGCGCCGCACCCACAACATCGCGCTGGCCGACATCTCGGCGCTGCTGGTGGAGCGGGAGGCGATGCTGCACGGAATCCGCGAGGGCATGGTGGCCCTGGACGAGCGCGGCCGGATCCGGCTGGCCAACGACGAGGCGGTGCGCCTGCTGGGCCTGCCCGAGGAGTGCGCCGGCCGGCCGATCGACGAGGTGCTGCCACCGGGCCGGCTGGCCGACGTGCTGACCGGGCGGATCACCGGCACCGACCTGCCGGCCGTCCGGGACGACCGGGTGCTGGTGGTGAACCGGATGGCGACGGCCGAGGGCGGCGCGGTGGTGACCCTGCGCGACCGCACCGAGCTGGAGTCCCTGGTCCGCGAGCTCGACACCACCCGTAGCCTCACCGAGGCCCTGCGGGCCCAGGACCACGAGCACGCCAACCGGCTGCACACCCTCCTCGGGCTGCTGGAGCTCGGCCGGCACGAGCAGGCGGTGGCGTTCATCTCCGAGCAGTCGGGTTCGCACGCGGCGGTCGCCGCCCGGATCGCCGAGCAGGTGCAGGACCCGCACGTCGCGGCGCTCCTGGCCGGCAAGGCGGCGGTGGCGGGCGAGCGCGGGGTCCGGCTGGCGGTCGCCCCGGCGGCGCACCTGCCGGACGCGGTGGTGGACGCCAGGACGCTGGTCACCGTGCTCGGCAACCTGATCGACAACGCCGTCGACGCGGTCGCCCCGGGCGGCGGCCAGGTGGCGGTGACCCTGGCGGCGGCCGGCTCGACCCTGCTGGTCGAGGTCGCGGACAGCGGCCCGGGCGTGCCGACAGGCCTGCGCGAGCAGGTCTTCGAGGAGGGGTGGACCAGCAAGGAGGCGCCCGCGCACCGGCCGCGCGGGCTGGGGCTGGCGATGGTGCGGCGGCTGGTCGAACGGACCGGCGGCCGGATCGTGCTGGACACCGGGCCGCTCGGCGGTGCCCGGTTCACCGTCGAGCTGCCCGAGGCGCTGCACGGGGACGCCCCGGCCACGCCCGAGCTGCCCGCCCCGGCTCCACCCGCCGCCGCACTGCCCGCCGCACCACTCGTGGAGGCCTGATGATCGACGTACTCGTGGTGGACGACGACTTCCGGGTCGCCGACGTGCACGCCGCGTACGTGGCCAAGGTGCCCGGCTTCCGGGTCACCGGCACCGCGCACTCGGCCGGCGAGGCGCTGGCCGCGCTGGAGCGCCGCCCGGTGGACCTCCTGCTGCTCGACCAGCACCTGCCGGACGAGACCGGACTCGCCCTGGTGCGGCGCCTGCGCGAACGGCAGGTGGCCTGCGACGTGATGATGGTGACGGCCGCCCGGGACGTCTCCACGGTGCACGCCGCGATGCAGCACGGCGCCCTGCAGTACCTGGTCAAGCCGTTCACCTTCGCCGGGCTGCGGGAGAAGCTGGTCGCGTACGCGCAGCTGCGGCACGCGCTGGCCGGACCGGCCGCCCGCGAGGCCGGCCAGGACGAGGTGGACCGGCTCTTCGCCACCCTGCGCAGCACGGCGGCCCCGGCCCTCGCCCTGCCCAAGGGCCACTCGGCGCCCACCACCGACCTGGTGCTCGGGGTGCTGCGCCGCGCCGGACGGCCGCTCTCAGCCCAGGAGGTGGCGGACGCCACCGGGCTGAGCCGCTCCACCGCGCAGCGCTACCTCAAGCAGCTGGAGCGGGACAGCCGGCTGCGGCTCACCCTGCGGTACGGCGACACCGGTCGGCCCGAACACCGCTACGTCCTGGCCGTACGGGCCTGACGGCAGCCCCCGACCGGCGCGGCGGGCCGGCGCCGGAACCTCCGGAGGCCGGGTCCGGGCGGTCATGGCGGAACCCCGGCGGGTCCCAGGCCCGTCGGGGTTCCGGCTGTGGCGCGGGGCCGCGGCTCAGGCCGCGCCGGCGCCGGTGAGGGAGCGGACCTCCAGCTCGGCGTAGCGGTCCGGGTCGGTCTGCTCGGGCGAGGTGAGGGTGCCGATCCAGCCGGCCAGGAAGCCCAGCGGGATGGAGATGATGCCCGGGTTCTCCAGCGGGAACCAGTGGAAGTCCACCCCCGGGAAGAGCGCCACCTTGCTGCCGGAGACCACCGGCGAGAAGGTCACCAGCACGATCGCCGGAATCAGCCCGCCGTACACCGACCAGACCGCGCCGCGCGCCGTGAACCGCCGCCAGAACAGCGTGTAGAGCAGCACCGGCAGATTGGCCGAGGCCGCGACGGCGAAGGCCAGACCGACCAGGAAGGCGACGTTCAGCTGCTGCGCGAAGAGGCTGAGCGCGATCGCGACCGCCCCGATCCCCACCGCCGCGATCCGGGCGACGCCGACCTCCTCGCGCTCGGAGGCCTCCCGGCGGGCCCGCCGGGAGGCCGGGACACCGCCCCGCCGGCGGCGCGGGCGGCCCCGCCAGGCACCCGCCCAGATGTCGTGGGCGAAGGCGGCCGACGAGGCGAGCGTCAGCCCGGCGACCACGGCGAGGATGGTGGCGAAGGCGATCGCCGAGATCAGTGCGAACAGCACCACCCCGCCCGTGCTGCCGTTGCCGCCGCCGAGGACGAGGGCCAGCAGCGGGACGGCGGTGTTTCCGGCCGCGTTGGCGTGCCGGACCTCGGCCGAGCCGACCAGCGCGGTGGCGCCCAGGCCGAGCGCGATGGCCATCAGGTAGAAGCCGCCGACCAGCCCGATCGCCCACATCGTGGAGCGCCGGGCGGCCCGCGCGGTGGGCACGGTGTAGAAGCGGGAGAGGATGTGCGGCAGGCCCGCCGTGCCCAGCACCAGCGCGAGGCCGAGGCTGAAGAAGTCCAGCCGGCTGGTGAAGCTGGCCCCGTACTTGAGCCCCGGCTCCAGGTACCGCTGCCCGGCGCCGCTGTGCTGGGCGGCCTGCCGCATCAGCTCCGCGACGTCCCCGTGGAAGCGGACCATCAGCAGCACGGTGAGCAGCACCGAGCCCGCGATCAGCAGGAAGGCCTTGACGATCTGGATCCAGGTGGTGGCCCGCATTCCGCCGACCGTGACGTAGACGATCATCAGACCGCCCACCGCCACGATGGTCCAGGTCCGGGCCTGGCCGCTGCTGGTGCCCAGCAGCAGGGCGACCAGGCTGCCCGCGCCGACCATCTGGGCGACCAGGTAGAGCAGGGTGACGACGACGCTGGCACCGCCGGCCGCCGCCCGGACCTTGCGCCGCCGCAGCCGCAGCGCCAGCACGTCGGCGAGGGTGTACCGGCCGGCGTTGCGGACCAACTCGGCGACCAGCATCAGCACCACCAGCCAGGCGACCAGGAAGCCGATGCTGTAGAGCACGCCGTCGTAGCCGTACAGCGCGATCAGCCCGGCGACGCCGAGGAAGGAGGCGGCGGAGAGGTAGTCGCCGGAGAGCGCGAAGCCGTTCTGCAGCGGGGTGAAGTCACGGCCGCCGGCGTAGAAGTCCTCGGCGGCGCTGCCCCGGCGGCCCACCCAGAGGGTGATGCCCAGGGTGACCAGGACGATGACGGCGAAGAGCACGATGGCCAGGTCGTGGTGGTCGCCGGCCGGGGCGACGGGGGGCGGGGTCGCGGTCCTCATCGCAGCTGGTCCTGGGTGTCCCAGCGGAGCCCCAGCGCGGCCCGGTCCCGCTTGGTCCGGGCGTTGCGGGCGTAGAGCCAGGTGAGCACGAAGGTCGAGACGAACTGCAGCAGGCCCAGCACCCAGGCCACGTTGACCGGGCCCGCGACCGGGCTGCGCATCACCCCGGGAGCGGCGGCCTGGGCGGCGACGTACAGCAGGTACCAGCCGAGGAACGCCCCGCTGACGGGGAGGACGAAGGCCCGGTAGCTGCGCTTGATCTCCTGGAACGCCTCGCTGCCCTGGACGGCGCGGTAGACCTCGCTGCTGGTGTCGACGGCCGGCGGGGCCTCCACCGACGGCGCGGGCACCGACCGCACGGGCACCGGCTGGACGGGCGCCGGCGGCGCGGGCACCGGCGGGAGCGGCCGGGCGGGCGCCTCGGCCTCAGTCCGGGCCGGCGGCGGCGTCGGGGGCGCGGGCCGACCGGGTTGGGGGGCCGCGGCGGGAGCGGCCCACCAGTCGAATCGCTGCCCCTGTCCGGGTCTGCTCGTCTGCTGCTGTGGCACTGCTGCTCCTGGACCGGCGGGGCTCTGACCGAACCCATGATGGAGGCCCGCGGAGCCCGCCAACTCCCATTGCAGATACGTTCACTCGATGAGGTGATCGATCATCCGACAGACGCTCATCCGACTACTGCTGCGTACCGGTGATTCCGTGGCGGAAGGCGTAGGCGACCGCCTGGGCCCGGTCCCGGACCGCGGTTTTGGCGAACAGATTGTTGATGTGCGTCTTCACGGTGGCCGGGCTGACGAACAGCCGCCGGGCGATCTCGGTGTTGGAGAGGCCCTCCGCGATCAGGGCCAGCACCTCGGCCTCGCGGGCGGTCAGTCCGTCCGGCAGCTCCCCCGGCCGACCCGCTCCGGGCCCGGTCGCGCCGGGCCGGCCCGTGCCGCCGGGGGCCGCGCCCGGCTCGGTGGCCTGCGCCGCACCGTCCGCCAGCCGCTCCAGCAGGCGCAGTTGCACCTGCGGTGAGAGCCCGGCCGCCCCCGAGCGGACGTCCGCGACGGCCCGGGCGATCTCCTCGCCGCCCGCGTCCTTGGTGAGGTAGCCGCGCGCCCCGGCCTGCAGCGCGGGGAAGAGCGAGTCGTCGTCGGCGTAGGTGGTCAGCACGACAACCTCGGTCTCCGGGTGCGCCGCCCGGATCCGGCGGGTGGCCTCGACGCCGTCGCAGCGCGGCATCCGCAGGTCCATCAGGACGACGTCCGGGCGGTGCCGCTCGACCAGCGCGACGGCCTCCTCGCCGTCGGCGGCGGCGCCGACCACCTCGATGCCGGGCAGCAGGCCGAGCAGCATCACGATGCCCTCGCGCACCACCGTCTGGTCGTCCGCCACCAGCACCCTGGTCGGACTCGCCCCGTTCACGCCGGCACCCGCAGCAGCACGCGCCACCCTCCCTCGTCCGGGCCCGCCAGCAGGGTGCCGTCGAGCAGTTCCGCGCGTTCGCGCATCCCCAACAGACCGTACCCGCTGCCGCTGGCCGCCAGACCACCGGCCGACTCACCGCGCCCCGAGCGGGTGTTGCGCACCTCCAGCTCCACCGTGTCGGGCAGGTAGCGCAGTTCGAGCGTGCAGCGTGCGCCGGGGGCGTGTTTGCGCACATTGGTCAGCGCCTCCTGCGCTGTGCGCCGTACCGCGAGCCCCGCCTCGGCGGGGAGCGGACGCGGCGTCCCGGTGACGGAGAGCGCCACCCGGTCACGCCCGGTCAACTCCACCAGGAACTCGCCGACCGGGGTGAACTCCCCGCGCAGGGCGGAGAGCGCCTGCCGGGTCTCGGTCAGGCCGTCCAGCGCCATCCGCCGGGCGGCCACCACCCGTTCGCGGACCTGCTCCCGGTCGGTGCCCGCGTCCAGCATCAGCCGGGCCGCCTCCAGGTGGACGAGCTGCGCGGACAGGCTGTGCGCCAGGACGTCGTGGATCTCCCGGGCGATCCTGGCCCGTTCGGCGAGCGCCGCGCTCTCCGCCTCGGCGGCCCGCGCGGCCCGCTCCTGGGCCAGCAGCCGCCGGGCGGTGCCACGCGCCTCGGTGTCCAGTCGCAGCAGGTAACCGAGCAGGGCGAGCCCGCCGACCGTGGCCGCGATCGCCAGCCGGCTCTCCCAGCTGGCGGCCGTGTAGCAGCCGAAGGCGGCCACCGCCGTGGCCAGGGCGGGGCCGGCCGGCAGCCGGACCAGCGCGGTCACCGCCAGCCCGCCCCAGACGAAGTCCGCCAGCACGTACGCCCGCCCCCACTCGGCGAGCCAGGCTCCGCAGATCAGGGCGGCGGCGAGGAGGAGGGCGGGCCGCAGCAGCTGCGCCCGGCTGACCCGCAGGAAGGCCGCCGCCAGCAGGACCGCCGCGGCCAGCCCGGCGGCCGCCGCCACCGAGCCCCAGCCGGCGTACCCGCCGCGCGAGTACGTCCCCCAGACCACGGTGACGAGCAGCACCGTCCGGCCGATCAGCGTCAGGGCCCGCCGGGCCGGGCTCTCCGCGTCCCGCTCCAGGCCCTCGCGGGACGGCCAGCTGGTCCAGCTCCATCCGGACACGGGTGTCCCCCTCCTCGGCGTGCTCATGTGCGGGCCGGCCGCTCAGCCGGCCACGCCGGCGCGGTACGGGCTCTCCAGGCTCCGCGCCCTCCAGTTCACCACGACGGTCCGGACCACCAGCAGCGCGGCGAGGCCGAGCATGAACCCGCTGCCGCTCTGGTGGACGTGCAGCGCCGCACCGAGGCCGTACAGGCCGATCCGGACGGCGATCATGCCGGCCCAGGCCGCCGCGGTCGCCCTGGTGGCCCGGGTCCAGAGCGCGCCGTCCGCGCCGCGCCAGATCCGGACGGTCCAGCCCCAGACGCAGCCCATCGCCAGCACCACCAGCAGCGAGGTGGCGGTCAGCCCGATCGAGAGCGCCCGGTGGGCCCCGTCGACCAGGCCCGGATCACGCAGCGCGAGCACGGCGAGGACC
The DNA here is from genome assembly GCF_042882445.1 of Kitasatospora sp. NPDC058218. Taxonomy (NCBI): domain Bacteria; kingdom Bacillati; phylum Actinomycetota; class Actinomycetes; order Kitasatosporales; family Streptomycetaceae; genus Kitasatospora; species Kitasatospora sp. NPDC058218. The sequence continues at coordinate 41,898 of NZ_JBHVWC010000015.1, forward strand.
AGCGGCAGCACCCAGAACCGGCGCTCGGTGTCGAGTCGCTGCGGGCGCAGTTGGCGGCGCACCACCAGGGCGACCACCACGATGATCACAAGGATGTTGACGAGGCCGGTCATCGGACTCTCCGTCCCGACAGGGGGTTCTGCTGACCTCTCCGACGCTACGGATCCGGCGCCGCCCGATGATCGGCGCCGGGGTGGACCGGGGGTGGACCGGCACGGCGCGGGCCCTCCACCCGAGGGTGGAGGGCCCGGCGGCGGAGCGGTGTGCTCAGGCGTCGATGCGGGAGCGGTCCAGGGTGGCCGCCGAGTCGACGATGAACTCCTTGCGGGGGGCGACGTCGTTGCCCATCAGCAGGTCGAAGATCTTCTCGGCCTGCTCCAGGTCGCCCAGGTTGATCCGGCGCAGCGTGCGGTGGCGCGGGTCCATGGTGGTCTCGGCCAGCTGGTCGGCGTCCATCTCGCCGAGACCCTTGTAGCGCTGGACCGGGTCCTTCCAGCGCATGCCCTTGCGCTGGAACTCCAGCAGGGTGGAGCGCAGCTCGGCGTCGGAGTAGGTGTAGTGGTACTTGTCCTGGCCGCGCTTGGGGCTCGTGAGCTCGATCCGGTGCAGCGGCGGCACGGCCGCGAAGACCCGGCCCTGCTCGACCATGGGCCGCATGTACCGCTGAAAGAGCGTCAGCAGCAGGCAGCGGATGTGCGAGCCGTCGACGTCGGCGTCGGCCATGAAGATGACCCGGCCGTAGCGGGCCTGGTCGATGTCGAAGGTGCGGCCCGAACCGGCCCCTATCACCTGGATGATCGCGGCGCACTCGGTGTTCTTGAGCATGTCGCTCACGGACGCCTTCTGCACGTTGAGGATCTTGCCGCGGATCGGCAGCAGCGCCTGGAACTCGGAGTTGCGGGCCAGCTTGGCGGTACCGAGGGCGGAGTCCCCCTCGACGATGAAGAGTTCGCTGCGCTCGACGTCGTCGCTGCGGCAGTCGGCCAGCTTGGCCGGCAGCGAGCTGGTCTCCAGCGCCGTCTTCCGGCGCTGGGCCTCCTTGTGCTGGCGGGCGGCGACCCGGGTGCGGGCGGCCGCGACGACCTTGTCCAGGACGGCCCTGGCCTGGACCTTCTCGTCCTTCTTGGCGGAGGTCAGGAAGGCCTTGAGCTCCTTGGCGACCACCGCGGCGACGATCCGGTTGGCGGCCGAGGTACCCAGCACCTCCTTGGTCTGGCCCTCGAACTGCGGCTCCGCGAGCCGGACGGTGACCACGGCGGTGAGGCCCTCCGTGGCGTCGTCCTTGGTGATGTCGTCCTCGGCGACGCGCAGCACCTTGGCGGTGCGCAGCGCCTCGTTGACGGTCTTGGCGAGCGAGCGCTCGAAGCCGGTGACGTGGGTGCCGCCCTTGGGGGTGGCGATGATGTTGACGAAGGAGCGCAGGGTGGTGTCGTAGCCGGCGCCCCAGCGCAGCGCGATGTCCACCCCGAGGGTGCGGGTGACCTCGGTGGGCGTCATGTGGCCCACCTCGTCCAGGACGGGGACGGTCTCCTTGAAGGTGCCCTCGCCGTGCAGCCGCAGGACGTCGCAGACCGGCTTGTCAGGCGCGAGGAACTCGCAGAACTCGGCGATGCCGCCGTCGAAGCGGAAGGTCGACTCCTCGACCTGGTCGCTCTCGGTCAGCCGCTCGTCACGGACGACGATGGTCAGGCCGGGGACGAGGAAGGCGGTCTGCCGGGCCCGGTTGTGCAGGTGCTCCAGGGAGAGCTTGGCGTCCTTGAGGAAGATCTGCCGGTCGGCCCAGTAGCGGATCCGGGTGCCGGTGCGGGTCTTCGGCGCCTTGCGAACCTTGCTGAGGCCGTTGGCCGGCTCGAAGGGGGCGTCCGGGCCGCCCTCGGTGAAGATGCCGGGGGTGCCCCGGCGGAAGCTGATCGCATGGGTGTGGCCGCTGCGGTCGACCTCCACGTCCAGTCGGGCCGAGAGGGCGTTGACGACGGACGCGCCGACGCCGTGCAGGCCGCCGGAGGCCGCGTAGGAGCCGCCGCCGAACTTGCCGCCGGCGTGCAGCTTGGTCATCACGACCTCGACACCGGAGAGCCCGGTCTTGGGCTCGACGTCCACCGGGATGCCGCGGCCGTTGTCGCGCACCTCCACCGAGGAGTCGTCGTGCAGGACGACGTCGATGCGGTCGCAGTGGCCGCCGAGGGCCTCGTCGACGGAGTTGTCGATGATCTCCCAGAGGCAGTGCATCAGGCCCCGGCTGTCGGTGGAGCCGATGTACATGCCGGGGCGCTTGCGGACCGCCTCCAGACCCTCCAGGACGAGCAGGTGCCGAGCGGTGTAGTTGGAGCCGTCGTCCCCGGCCAGCAGTGCGGACGGCACGGTTGTCTCGGCACTCACGCGGCACTCTCCTCGGTGAAGTTCTGTCTCATCGGTCACATCCGGGCACGAGCCGGAACGTCCGCCAGTGCAGCACACCGCACCGACAGCCGTTCCACCGCGTGCGCACGCCGCTCCGCTGGGTGCGCAGCACGGCGGGCCGGTCCCGCGCAGCTTGTACGCGCTGCGCGAACAAGCACCGCGCCGGATTCCGCGCACGGGAGCGCCATCTCCTCCCGGTACCAGCGGTCCTGGCGGATCGTGGGACCGGGCGCAGGCTCCGGAACTGCCGTTATGCAGGCTACCGGGGCCCAGGACGGGGCTTATGCTCCAACCCAGCAGAGGATTATGCTACGCGGACCTCGCACCCCGTCCCGATCGGGCGTTCGAGGGACAGGCGGATCCTGGGACTCGGTACGCATGAACCACCGGCCCCCGGGGCACGTCCTCATCAACACAGCAGAATCCTCAAAGAAGAAAAGCCACGAGCGGGAACGTTTTCGGCCTGGTTGGATGTTGACCCTGGTACGACAGCTCGTCGAGCTAGAGAAGAGGCGACGTGACTACTGTTCTGACCCCTGCGAGCCCGCTCACCGCGGCTGACCGCTGCGACCGCTGCGGCGCCCAGGCTTACCTGCGCGTCGTACTCGCCAGCGGCGGAGAGCTGCTCTTCTGCGCCCACCACGGCCGGAAGTTCGAGCCCGAGCTCAAGAAGATCGCCGTGGAGATACAGGACGAGAGCGGCCGGCTCAGCAACACCACCAACGCCACGGCCGCCGACGAAGAGCGCTGATACCGGGCGCCACAGCAGCAGCAGGCCACGAGCTGTGTCCGGGCGCGCACCACGCGCGACCGGTGAGCCGGGCGGCAGGTCCCCTTCGGGGGCCGGTCGCCCGGCTCTGCTGTTTCTTCGGCCGCGACTGCCGCCGTCGGTCGGACCGCGCCACACGTCCACCGCCCGGTCCGACCCGACGCACCGCCGCCGGATCGGACGACACCGCGTCAGAACGTGACCGCTCGACTACAGGGCGGAGCGTACCGCGTCGGAGACCGTGCCGATGCGGGTGTAGACGCCCGGGTGGGCCGCCTCCGCGCAGCCCGTGCCCCAGGACACCAGTCCGGCGAGCCGGCCGCCGACGACCAGCGGGCCGCCGCTGTCGCCCTGGCAGGCGTCCTTCCCGCCCTTCTCCTCACCGGCACAGACCATGCCCCGGGCGTCGAAGCGCCCGTCCGAGCCACCGGGGTAGGCCTGCGCACAGGTCTGGTCCGGGATGATCGCCACATCGACGCCACGGAGCGTGGGCGAGTAGTTGGCCGTGCCGGAGGTGTCCCCCCAGCCGTAGACCTGCGCCCGGTTGCCCGCGCGGTACGACTCCGTCTCCCCCTGGCCGACCAGGTCGATCACGGGCCGGACGCCCTGCGACTCGGAGAGGGTGAGCACCGCCACGTCGTTCATGTTGGCGGCGAAGGCGTAGTCGGGGTGGATCCAGACCGTCTGGACGGGCACCTCACGGCCGGCCGAGCCGCGCAGATCGTCCCTCCCGACCACGACCTTCAGCCCCGGCCGCTCCACCCGCTGGCCCTTGGACTCGTCGTAGAAGCAGTGTGCGGCCGTCACGACCTTGGTCGGGGTGACGAGCGCGCCGCCGCAGAACTGCCCCGAGCGGCCGTTGCCGAACTGCTGGCGACTGGCGACCGCCACCATCCACGGATGGTCGGCGGTGCTCGCGGCGGCGCCGCCGACGATCCGCCGTTGGGCCTGCGCCGGTGCGGCCGCCGGGCCGAACGCGACCAGCGTCACGGGCAGCGCCGCGAGCAGGCCCAGGACGGCGACCCGGCGGCGGAGGCGCACCGGCGAGGTGGCGGTCGCCGCTCGTCCGGGTGGCGAGGCGACGGTCGGCAGGTCCGCGCGATCCGGGTTGGGCAGCACCGTGTCTCCAGTTGGCTCGGCAGCAGGCAACCGGCACAGCGTAGGTGATCGACTACGGCCTGCGACCGGATCCCGCCGCACCGCCACCCGGACGAGGGACAACCGCCACCCGGACGCTGACGCACCCGGCCGCCGAGCGAGCGACCGGACGCGCGAGAAGGCCCGGAGCACAGGGCTCCGGGCCTTCTCACGATGCGGATCGCCGGACCCGACCGGACCGTTCGGTCCGGCGCAGGCCCCGCTGGTCGCGGATCAGTCCAGGTAGTCGCGCAGCACCTGGGAGCGCGACGGGTGGCGCAGCTTCGACATGGTCTTGGACTCGATCTGGCGGATGCGCTCACGGGTGACCCCGTACACCTTGCCGATCTCGTCCAGCGTCTTCGGCTGACCGTCCGTCAGGCCGAAGCGCATCGAGACGACGCCCGCCTCACGCTCGGACAGGGTGTCCAGCACCGAGTGCAGCTGCTCCTGGAGCAGGGTGAAGGACACCGCGTCGGCCGGCACGACCGCCTCGGAGTCCTCGATCAGGTCACCGAACTCGCTGTCGCCGTCCTCACCCAGCGGGGTGTGCAGCGAGATGGGCTCGCGGCCGTACTTCTGGACCTCGATGACCTTCTCCGGGGTCATGTCGAGTTCCTTGGCCAGCTCCTCCGGAGTGGGCTCGCGGCCCAGGTCCTGGAGCATCTGGCGCTGGACGCGGGCCAGCTTGTTGATGACCTCGACCATGTGCACCGGGATACGGATGGTGCGGGCCTGGTCGGCCATCGCGCGGGTGATCGCCTGGCGGATCCACCACGTGGCGTACGTGGAGAACTTGTAGCCCTTGGTGTAGTCGAACTTCTCGACCGCACGGATCAGACCGAGGTTGCCCTCCTGGATCAGGTCCAGGAAGAGCATGCCGCGGCCGGTGTAGCGCTTGGCCAGCGAGACGACCAGGCGGAGGTTGGCCTCCAGCAGGTGGTTCTTGGCGCGGCGGCCGTCCTCGGCGATGATCTCCAGCTCGCGCTTGAGCTTCGGAGCCAGCTTGTCGGCGGCCGAGAGCTTGTCCTCGGCGAACAGACCGGCCTCGATGCGCTTGGCGAGCTCGACCTCCTGCTCGGCGTTGAGCAGCGGGACCTTGCCGATCTGCTTCAGGTAGTCCTTGACCGGGTCGGCGGTGGCGCCGGCGACGGCGACCTGCTGGGCCGGAGCGTCGTCCTCGTCGTCGTCGGAGAGGACGAACCCCTGCGACTCCTCCTCGGGCTCCGCCTCCTCGCCCGCCTTGTCGCCGGGCAGCGCGGCGTCCTCGAGCAGCTCTTCCTCGCCGCCGAGCTCCTCGTCGCCCTTGCCCGTCTTGGTACCGGCGGTCTTCTTGGCGGCGGTCTTCTTGGCCGGCGCGGCGGTCTTCTTGGCGGCCGCCTTCTTCGCCGGGACGGCCTTCTTCGCCGCAGGCGCCTTCGCCTCGGCGGAGAGCGTGCCCGTCCCCTCGGTGGTGATCTCGGCGGACACCGTGCCGAGCGGGGCGGCGGCAGCCGCGACCGCCGGAGCGGAGATGGTGGCACCGGGCGCGATGCGCACGGGGGGCTTGGTCGGGGCCGCCGGAGCGGCCGGGTTCCGGGTGGTGACCGCCTTGGTGGCAGTGCGCTTGGTGGGGCTCTTGGCAGCGACGCTCTTGCGCTTGGCACCGGCCGGCTCGGCCGCGCTGACCATAAGGTCCACCCCCTCCTCAATCAGAACCTGGTTGAGGCTGCGCATGACGTTCTTCCACTTGGTGACCGGGATCTGGTCCGCCTCGAACGCCTGGCGCACGTCGTCACCGGCGATCTGCCCCTGGGCCTTGCCCCGCTCGATGAGCGCCAGCAGAGCCGCGGACTCGGCGATCTCGGGGGGAAGTGAACGGGATGTGCTGGCCGACACGAACAACCTCTCGGACGATGAGTGGACTCGAACCCGTACCGGCCGCCCGAGCGGGCGGGGAAGGAAATCGCGCATCGGACGCGCGGTGTCGATTCCGACCGACTCGGGCTTGAGGACTGGGTTTGCAGGACGGCAGCAGCGCCGCAGACCAACACAGCATTCTGACATGTTGGGGTATTCCGGAGCTGCTTCCGCTCAGGACACATCGCTGCTACTCGTCAAGTGTTACGCATGGCCTTCGTGTCGCGGGTCACACCACTCGGCGTCCGCGGCCCGGGGCCGGCTTCCATCATCCCTCACTCGCGGGAAAGCTCTTGGCATGGGCAGGACATTGCGGGCCCGCGGCTTCCGCGGGGCGTGACGATCCGGAAGATCACGACGGGTCGGCGGCGCGGCTGCGGAGGTCGAGGCGGCCGGGTGGCCGGGAGCGGCCGGGGCTCGCGGCTGCCCGCGGGCGGGGCGGCGGCCCGGCGGGGCCCGGCGGGCGCGAAGAAGCCCTCCGGCTGCGCCGTGCGGTGCAGCCGGAGGGCCGGGTGGTTCGCGGGGTCGCTCGGTCGCCGGGTGGGCGACTCAGTGCTCCCGAGGGGCGGGAACGGACGGCTCGATCTCGGGGTGGACGGTGAGCAGCGCCCGCACGGCGGCCTCGCCGGCGGTGCCGTCACCCGTGCCGAGGGCGTCCACCAGCCGGGCGTGCAGGCTGACCGAGGCCTCCGAGGGCCGCTCGCAGGCGGTGGCCGGGCCGCCGGACACCTGCAGCGCGCAGGAGACGATCCCGGAGAGGTGCTCCAGCATCCGGTTCCCCGCCATCTGCAGGACCAGGGCGTGCAGCTCGGCGTCGGCCCGCGAGAACGTGGAGAGGTCGGCCTGGGCGGAGGCGTGGCCCATGATCTCGATCAGCTCGACCAGCCGCTGCTGGACGTCCTCGCGGCCGTGGCCGGCGGCGAGGCGGGCGGCCAGCGGCTCGATCGCCCAGCGGAGCTCGAACAGCTCCCGGCGCTGCTCGTCGCGCTGCGGGCCGAAGGCGCGCCACTCGATGATGTCCGGGTCGAGCAGGTTCCAGTCGCCGACCGGGCGGACCCGGGTGCCGACGTTCGGCCGGGCGCTGACCAGGCCCTTGGCCTCCAGCACCCGCAGCGACTCGCGGACGACGGTGCGGGAGACCTCGAAACGCTGGCCGATCTCCTCGGGGACGAGCGGGCGGTCGGCGCCGAGGTCGCCCGAGACGATCATCTGACCGAGCTGCTGCACGAGCTGGCCGTGCAGGCCTCGGCCGCGACTGCTGGTGGTCTTGCGGCCGACCCGGGCCAGATCCGACTCGGCGCCCTCCCAGCGGGGCGCCGGCGGGGTCGGCCGGTCGGCGTACGAGAAGCGGTCCAGATCGCCGGCGCCGGGGATGGCACCTTCGGCGGAACGGGCGGGGGTCATGGTGGGGTGCGCAAGGGTACTCACAGGTCCTTTGTCGGCGATCGGCGGGCGCAGCTTGAGAATTCTCGTGAAAAGCACACGAAAGGGTGATCGACCGTGACTGGATAATTGACTTCTTATCAGGAAGAACCGCACATTACGGCCACTGCTGGTCGATCTTGGCGGACCGTCAGTGAAGGCCCCGGCCGCGCAAGGGCCTTCCGGTGCCCCTCCCGGCCTTCGGCGAGTCTTTCGACGACCTCCGACGGGAGCCCCGCAGGAGTGGCGCCAGGGCGCCTCCGGACACCCGTCCGTGGCCTCAGAGTGCCCGGCGCCGGGCCTGGACCAGCAGGGAGGCGAGCAGCAGCACGAACGCGGGCGCCGTCACCGCCGCCAGCAGCGCCGGGTCGGTCAGCACCGAACCGCTCTCCGCAACCCGGCGGTCCCCGCCATACACCCATCCGTACGCCCACTCGACGCCGGACTGGAACGGCAGCAACTCCGTCGCGCGGGCCGGCCAGGCCGTACCCGTCTGCCGCAACAGCAGTGCCACTCCGGACTCCAACAGCGGCGGCAGCGCGCAGAGCAGCAGCACCCCGGCGGCGGCGCTGCGGGTCAGCGAGGCCGTCAGCACCCCGGTCCAGCCCGCCACGACCACCAGCAGGACGAAGGCCAACAGGGCGGCCGGCGCACCGTGACCGACCACGAGCGCCGCCGGGGAGAACGCCCCCGGCAGGTCGGCGAGCCCGGTGAGACCGGCCGAGGACAGCGCCTCGGACACCTGACCCGACAGGGCGGCCGGGTCCGACCAGGCGGCCACCTCCACGCCGCCCGGCAGCGCGAAGTGCACGGCCACCGTGTCGACCAGCAGGGTGGCCAGCGCCAACAGCGCGGCCACCGGGCCGATCACCACCAGCTTGGCGAGCAGCAGCCGCACCCGGCGCAGGTACGACACCTGCGAGGCGGCCAGCCCCGGGTGCCGCACCTCGTGGCCGTAGGAGAGCGCGCCCAGCACGCCGGCGCCGAGCGCCGCGAACGGCAGCGGGATCAGCGGCACGGTCGCCGTCAGCAGCCGCACTCCCGCCGACCCGGCCAGCGGGCCGGCGGGAGTCTGGGCGGCCAGCACCGCGGCCACCACGGCGTCGCAGAGCAGCACGGCGGCGAGGAGCAGCCAGGTGGAGCGGAGGCCGCGCAGCCGGCGCAGCTCGTAGGCCAGTACACGCACGGTTCACTCGCTCCGGTGGTCGGGGACAGCGGGGGTGGCGGGGGTGGCGGGGGTGGCCGCCGGGTCCAGGCGGCCGAGGCGAACGGTGTCGGTGGTCAGCAGGTCACCGGCGGCCGCCTCCTCGTGCCGGGTGCGGGGCTCGGGGGCCGGGCTGCCGCCGGACCGGACGAGTCCGCGCAGGCCGTCCCGGAACAGGCGGTCCACGGCGACGCTCGGAGAGGTGTCCGCGGACTCGAGGTCCTCGCCGGTGCCGGTGGTCCCGATGCTGCCGGTGGTCCCGGTGGCCCCCGGTTCGGGCCGGCGGGGCCGGGTGGGGTGCCGATCCGGCCGGGGCTGCTGGTCCTGCTGGGGCGCGGGCCGGGCGGCGCGGGCCGTGACCGCCGACAGCGCCGTCGCGGCCGCGACGGCGACGGTGCCGGCAGCCGCGGCCACGGCTGACGAGGAAGGCAGCGCGAGGACCGGCAGAGCGCCCGTTCCCGGTGCCGCCCCGGCCGGCCGGGGCTCCCGGGGCTCCGCCGTCGGCTCGGCCTCCGGTGCACCCGTCGCCGGCTCCGAGCCCGCCACCCTCTCCGGCTGCGGCTGCGGCTGCGGCTGCGGCTGCGGCTGCGGCTTCACGGAACGGGCCTCGGCCGGGCGGGGCTCGGTCACCCGAGCGGACATGGACCCGGCCGGGCGGGGCTCACCCGGCGTCGACGTGACGTGGAGCCGCCCCGAACGCCCCGAGGCCGTGGGCAGGGTGGCGCGAGGCGCGGGCTGCTCGACCACCCGGTCGGCGAGCTCGTGCAGCAGGATGCCGTGGCGGTAGGCGAGTTCACCGATCTCGGTGCGGCCGATCCCCGACACCGCCAGGCCGGCCCCGCCGTCGCGGCGCACCGCCGCGCCCTGGCCCGACAACAGGTCGGCCAGCCGGGCCATCTGCGGTCCGCGCACGGCGACCTCCGGACTGAGCCGGGTACGGCAGAACTCCGCCACCGGTTGATCGGCCACCAGGCGGCCCTGGTCGAGCGTGATCACACGGTCCGCGAACAGGGCGGCCTCCTGCGGCGTACGGGTGGTCACCAGGACCGTGCCGCCCGCGACCCCGAACGAGCGCAGGAAGGAGTGGAACCACTCCACGTTGCGCGGTGACAGCCCCTCGGTGGGTGCGTCGAGGATCAGGGTGCCCGGGTCCCCGAGCAGTGCCGTGGCGAGGGCCAGCCGCCGGTGCATGCCGGGCGAGAAGGCCCGCAGCCGCTGCCCGGCCACGGCGGCCAGCCGGGTCTGCTCCAGCAGTTCGTCGGCCCGGCGGGCGGGGACTCCGGCGGCCGCCGCCAGCATCCTGAGGTGGCTGACGGCCTTTCGACCGGGGTGCCCCGCGATCGCTCCCCCGGCTCCGCCGGCGCCGGGCAGCAGGACGCCGACCTCACGCTCCGGGCGCCGGAGCCGGCGGTAGGTGCGGCCGCCGAAGAGCGTGACGCCCTGGCCCCGTTCGAGTTCGAGCATCAGCCGCAGCGCGGTGGACTTGCCCGCCTCCTCGGGGCCCAACAGGACCGTCACCGCGCCCGGCCGGGCGTCGAAGGTCAGATCGAGCACCGCCGGCGGACCGCCCCTGCGGTAGACCTTGGTCAGTCCGGTGATCTGGATCATCGCTGGCTGCTCCCGTGCCCTCGGCCGACCTGGTCTGCGCGGCGCGGACCGTGCCCGCACGGCCCCGCGCCAGCACATTAGGGGGCCGGAGCGGCGATTCCGGGCATTACGGGAGCGGCACGGGCCCACCGCCCGCGCACCTCACCCGATCAGGGGACAATCCGATCCTGCGACGGAGCCACGGGGGTGCCGATCGGGCGCGGGACTTCGGGTGCCGGGGTTCCGGTGCCGGGGTTCGGGTGCGCGGGGGTTCCGGCGCCGGAGTTCCGGCGCACGGGCCCCGGCCCGCTGCTCCCGGCGCGGGAGCGGGCGGTGGTCGGACGGGCGCGGCGTCTCAGGACTCCGGGCGCAGCATCGGCGGGTTGAGCACGGTGGCCCCGCCGGCGGTGAACAGCTGTGCCGGACGGCCGCCCTGGCGAGTGGTCGTGCCGCCGGAGGGCAGCAGGAAGCCGGGGGTGCCGGTGACCTTGCGGTGGAAGTTCCTCGGGTCGAGCACCACGCCCCACACCGCCTCGTAGACCCGGCGCAGTTCACCGACGGTGAACTCGGTGGGGCAGAAGGCCGTCGCCAGCGAGGAGTATTCGATCTTGGAGCGGGCTCGCTCGACGCCGTCGGCCAGGATCAGCCCGTGGTCGAAGGCGAGCGGGACACCGTCGACCGGGCTCTGCCCGAGCAGTTCGGCGACCGGTGCCCAGCGGGCACCGCTGGCGTCGCCACCGGCCCGGGGAGTCGGCAGGTCCGGTGCCAGGACGAGGTAGGCCACGCTGACCACCCGCATCCGGGGGTCGCGCTGCGGGTGACCGTAGGTCGCGAGCTGTTCCAGGTGCGCGCCGGCCGTACCGGAGCTCGCCGCGTCGTGCCCCGGAGCGGAGTAGGCGCGCAGACCGGTCTCCTCGGCCAGTTCCCGGGAGGCCGCCTCGGCCAGGCCCTCGTCCGGGCGGACGAAGCCGCCGGGCAGGGCCCAGTAGCCCTGGAAGGGAGGCTCGCCCCGCCGGACCAGCAGGGCGCACAGCGCGTGGTCCCGCACCGTCAGCACCACCAGGTCAACCGTGACAGCGAACGGGGGGAAGGCCGACGGGTCATAACGCGACATGGCGACGATCATAGTCGTCTCTCTGACGATAAGCACAGGCCCGCGCACGAAGCGTGCCGCGACCGTACGCGGCCCTACGGCCGGTCGGGCAGGGCGGGCGGCTCCGCCCGACCGGGGCACGGCTCGGGCACCTCAGCGGGCGACCAGCTGGAGCTCCGCGGACGCCTCCTCGACCATCGCGACGCCGATCCGGCTCACCCGCACCGAGAACGGTTCGCCCGCGACCCGCAGCCCGGTCAGCTGCAGCTCGCCGAGCGGCGCCGTACTGGCCGGCCGGACCAGCACCCGCCCACCCGGGACGTCGGGGCGGACCCCGGCGAGGGCGAACACCGCGTGCACGGCTCCGGCCGCCGAGACCGCTGCCGGGTGGCAGGCGGCCGGGTGCGGCACGGGCGGGCAACCGGGGGCGCGCTGCTCCCCCGCGTACATCTCGGGCAGTCGGCCCTCGAAGTGGGCGGCCGCGCCGAGCAGGCCCTCCAGCAGCGCGCCGGCCTCGTTCTCGTGACCGGCCTCGGCCAGCCCGGCGATCGCGAGGGCGGTCTCGTGCACGCGCACCGCCCCGCTGCGGTGACCCAGCGGATTGAACCGGGGCGACTTGGCGCTGAGCGTGCGCAGTCCCCAGCCGCTGTCCAGCTCGGGCGCGGCCAGGCGCTGGGCGAGCAACCTGGTCTGCTCGCGGTCGAGCAGGCTCTCGTGCCGGCCACCGTCGGCGCACAGACCCGGGTCGAGGAGGTGGACGAAGGAGGAGGCGACGGCGGGAAGCGGCTGGCCGCCTGGCAGGAGGCCCGCCGCCGGACGCCCGCCGGAGAGGTCGTCGATCCAGAACCGCTCGCGGAAGCGCCCCCGCAGCGCGGCCGCCCAGCCGCGCCACTCCTCGGCGCCGGGGCGGCCGAAGGCCTCCAACAGCTCGGCGCCGTGCAGCGCCGCCCGGTGTGCCTGGGCCTGGACCTCGGCCCGGGCCGCCACCGGGTGGGCGGCACGCTCCTCCACCGGACGGCTCAGGTCGGTGACGAAGCCGTCGACCAGGCCCTCCCGGAGCGCCCCGAGCGCCCGCTCGGCGGCCGGCAGCAGCTCGGCGACCTCGTGCCGGGGCAGGCCCCAGCGCCAGGCCTCGGCCAGCACCGTGACGAACAGCAGCGTCGCCTCGGTGGCCGTGCAGGTGGGCGGCAGCTCCGGGCCGCCGTGCCGCAGCGCCCCGGGCAGCAGCCCCTCGGGGCGACGGCCGGGCTGACCGGGCGCCTGCTGGCCCGGTCCGCCCTGACCGGCGGCGAGCCCGAGCTGCTGACGGCGGGCCAGCGCCCGCAGGGTGCCGGCCGCCAGACGGGTGCCCAGCGGGAGCGTCAGACGGGCCGCCCAGAGCGCGTCGGCCGGGGCGAGACCGAAGCGCCAGGGCGCGCCGGAGGCCGGGTAGAGGTCGGTCGGGCGGTCCGGGTCCGCGAACAGCAGGCCGCCGAGGGCGTCCAGCGCGCGGGGCACCAGGAGCTCGACCCGGTGGTCGTCGCTGCGGACCTCCGGCTCCGCCCAGGGCAGCGGCACTCCGGTGCCCCGGCCACCCGGCGGCCGCGGGCCGGGGGCGGTGCTCTCCAGTTCGGTGCGCAGTTCGACCGACCAGCGGGCGCCGGGCTGCACCTCCAGGTCCCAGCGCAGCACCCCGGCACCGGCCAGGACGGCGTGCGGCGACGGCTTGGCGCTGACGACGGCACTGTGGGTGGGGCCGGCCCAGCGCAGCCCGGCGGACTGCACCTGTCCGGGCAGGTCCGGGGGCCGGTGTCCGGCGGCGATCTCGCCGACCGGGCCGAGGTCCGTGCCGAGGGCGATCTCCAGCGGCAGCCGGGCGGGCCGGCTGCCGGTGTTCCGGACGGTGACGGTCTCGACCCCGTCGGCATGGCGCAGGCGCTCGACGGTGAGCGCCGGATCGGGGTCGAGGTCGCCGGGGATCCGGACAGCACCGAGGAAGCGGGCCTGCGCCGCCGTGGTCAGGGTGCCCTGGAGCGGCAGCGGCTCCATGCCGCCGATCCGCAGCTCCATCCGGGCCAGTACCCGGACGCCGGACCGGTAGAAGCCGTGGAGGCCGTGACCGCGCAGCTGCCCGTCCGGACCGGAGGCGGCCATGGCGGGGGCGTTGACGCAGAGCACCGCGTGGTGGACGGCGGCGGGCTGCGGGCGCGGCGGCGCCGTCGACCGGGCCGGGCCGCCGGGCGCGCCCGGCGGTACCTGGTCGGAACGGCCGACCGGTCTCGGCGCACCGACCACGCTCTCGGCCGGCATGGCCTGTGGTGGCCTCATGGCGGTCACCGGACTCTCCTCCCCTCGGCGGTCCGGTGGCCGGTGGGGCCGGTGGGCCGCGAGCATGCTCGATCGCGTGCTGATGATGCCTGGCCGACGGGGGTTCCCGTCGGCGTTTCTGCCGTGTCTGGCCGTACCCGTCGCCGGGCCGTGCCATGCGACGCCCGGTACCGCTGGGGTACCGGGCCCGCCTCTTCCGGGCACGCCGTGGCGCCCGGCACTTCGTCATGGCCCTCGTTCGGTGGCACCGGTGACACCGTGTCCAGATCGGCGCCCCGAACCCGCCGTCGACGGGTGCGGAACGGCCGCAACCTGTCGGCCGCCCGTCGGCCGGGCGGGTGGTGCGCCGATCGCCCCGCCGTCCGGTCTCCCGGCCGCCGCCGTGCCGCGGCGCGGGACTCGGCTCGCCACGGCGCAGCCCGTCGCCGGGAGCCCGGTGTCCGTCCGGGCACAGTGCCCCCGGGTTGAACGCCGCCGACCGGCCGCAGGTAACGCTCGATCTGTTGCTTCGGCCTGCCACGCCGGAGGACCGGGCAGTCGTGCCGCCGCCACCGCCGGGCCGCCGCGGCTCCGGGCCGGCGGTGCTCCGGGCCGAACCGCGTGTGCCGCGGCCGTCTTACAGCCTCGCGCGGCTCCTCGGGCGGACGGTCGTGAACGGCAACCGTCGAACCCGTGTCCGACCGCCGTCAGGATACGGTGCGGGGGTTGCGGCGCCCGCACCGGCAACACCGTGAGCGGCGACGTGACGCTGTGAACCAGACACATACCGAGGAGTTGTATGTCCACCGCCAGCCGGCTGCCCGGGATTGTCACGACCGACCACGTCTTCCGCCTGCCTCTCGACCACACCGCCCCGCAGGGCGAGCAGATCGAGGTGTACGCCCGCGAGGTGGTGGCCGCGCGCCGTGAGAAGGACGACCTGCCCTGGCTGCTCTTCCTCCAGGGCGGACCGGGCGGAAAGGCGGGGCGCCCGCTCGGCCGGGACGGCTGGCTGGAGCGCGCCCTCGACGACTACCGGGTGCTCCTGCTCGACCAGCGCGGCACCGGGCGGTCCACGCCCGCGACCCGGCAGACCCTCGCCCGGCGCGGCGGCGCCCCGGAACAGGCGGACTACCTGGCGTACTTCCGCGCGGACTCGATCGTGCGGGACGCCGAGCTGATCCGCCGCCGGCTGCTCGGCGACGACCGGCGCTGGAGCGTGCTCGGACAGAGCTTCGGCGGCTTCTGCCTCCTCACCTACCTCTCGATCGCGCCCGGGGGGCTGCACGAGGCCTTCATCACCGGTGGCCTCGCGGGTCTGCGCAGCTCGGCCGACGATGTCTACCGGGCGGCCTACCCCCGGGTCGTCCGCAAGAACGAGGAGCACTACGCCCGGTTCCCGCAGGACGTCGAGGTCGTCCGGGGGATCGCCGCTCACCTGGCGGCCTCGCCCGCGACCCTGCCCGACGGCGGACTGCTCAGCGTCGAGGCGTTCCAGGCCCTCGGCCTGATGCTCGGCGGCGGCAGCGGCTCCGGGAGCCTGCACTACCTCCTGGAGGAGGCCTGGGTGGAGGGCCCCGACGGGCCCGAGCTGTCCGACACCTTCCTGGCCGGCGTCCAGGCGAAGGTCTCCTTCGCCGAGGGGCCGCTGTACGCCGTACTGCACGAGCCGATCTACGGCCAGCAGTCCGTGGACCGGGCGGGTACCGCCTGGTCGGCCGAGCGCGTCCGCAAGGAGTTCCCCGAGTTCGACGCCCGGGCGGCGTTGGAGTCCGGGGCTCCGGTGCTGTTCACCGGAGAGATGATCTACCCCTGGATGTTCGACACCGACCCGGCGCTTCGCCCGCTGAAGGAGACGGCGGAGCTGCTCGCGGCCCGCACCGACTGGCCCGACCTGTACGACCCGGCCCGACTGGCCGCCAACGAGGTGCCCGTGGTGGCGGCGGTCTACCACGACGACATGTACGTCGACACCGCCGATTCGCTGGCGACCGCCCGGGCCGTTCGCGGTCTGCGGACATGGGTGACCAATGAGTGGGAGCACGACGGGCTTCGAGTGAGCGGTGGCAAGGTGCTCGACCGCCTGATCGCGATGGCGCGCGGCGAGGCGTAGCGAGGTCCGGCCGCCGACTCGGTACGGCGGCGCGACCGGTGCCGTCCGCCGGTCGGCCCGGGGGGTGGCCCCGGGCGAGCCGCGGGCGGTCGGGCCGGGGCCCGGGGCCCCGGGGGCGGCACCGCGCAGTC